>JAWBTN010000019.1:0-12527 GCA_039000415.1 Candidatus Aenigmatarchaeota archaeon
TTTCTTTTAGAGGAACACAAAGCGTTTCCATAAGAAATTGCTTTTTAATATTAAGCACTTGAGGGAGTTTGGAAAAATTTGAAAGATCTCTTAAGTCAATAGCAGGAAGTTGATAATATTTTTGAATAGCATCTAAAATCTCAGCTTTAGGTATCTTAAAAGTTTGAATAATTATAGTTTCTATGCTCTTATTTGTTTCTAAAGATTGACGATATAGATTGATTATCTGTTCTAAGGAAAGGTTTAATTTTTTAAAAACATACTTTAATCTTTCAAATTTTTGAAGAGTTTGAATTCTTTCAGCCAATTCCAAATACTTAGGATTAGAAAAAATCAAAAACAGCTTTTTATAAATATTAAAAGCTTTTTTAAATTCATACATTTTTTCGTATAATTCTGCAATCTTTTCCCACAAAAATAATTCAACCTCTTTGGAAAAAGAATTGCGCCTCTGTAGGATTTCCAGCAGAATGTCAATTATAAAGAAGGAAGGAATATTTTTATTTTCATACTCTTCAAGTATTCTTTTTATAATAACCAAATTATTTCCGTTAGAAAGGAGAAGTTCTCTTAATTCTACCGGAATAGTTTGCATACAGAGTTTTACCTCCTCTTTTTAAAAAAATTTAGAAAGAACAAATTTTAATAAACACTGGCTTTACTTTGTACATAGCTAAAAATAAAAGACCTTCCGTTGTTACAACTAGGAGTTTTGAGGATTTGTTCTCTCTCGGAGAGATTCTTTATAACACCAAAATCGAAATATAACAAAGATTTTCCACTGGTGTAAAATGTGTTACTTAAAGAATTGCTTATTATGGCTCCTTGTATTTTTGAACCTATCAAAATTATCTCAGTTTTTTGAGCTGCTTTTGTAGCAAAAACAACTCCGTATATGGTGGCTCCTCCTTCGGAATCAATTTTTAATTCGTTATCAGATATTATGAGGACTGGGTTCTCAGGTGTCCCAATCTGAGATCTAGATTGAATATCTAAAACCGAACTTCCCTTACCACCCGTATATATCAATCCACCATCCCAGAATATTCTATTGTCATCTATATAAACATTCTGAGAAAAGATATAAACATTTTTCAAGAAAGAATTGTTTTTATTATCGGTTATTCTATTTCTTGCTATCAAAGTAAGATTTCTTTCATTTCCTACATCTCCTGCTATAACAAAATCTCCTGATGCAATTATTCCCCCACCTGAAAAGTTTACAAGATTTATTGTAACATTTTCCTCAAAATCTAGTGCTGAGCAATAAGCAATATCATTTATAATATATTTATTTGAAGATGTATCCCATTTAATGACTACATTATATCCAGTGCACATAATTGTATTTGCCTTTGCTGTGCATTGAATGGATCTTCTGGAAGTAAACTTAATTCCACATACATCAAAATTTCCACCTTTTACATAATTATTATTAACTACTTCATCATATTCTCCAATTATTCCATCAGGGGAGCCGTTTGTAAGTTTTACTCTAAAGATTTCGCTGAGTTTATCTAAAAGCTCTTCTCTATTATCTGCATTGAATATAGTTTTTGTAAAATCTTCGTTCTGATACTTATCGTTTATATAAACTACTGGAGAAAGTGTAGCGTAAACTCCTCTACCAGTCCTTGTGGGACAATCTATAACTTCGTAAGCAGGCGGTATCTGGCTTTTGTCTAGGTAACCAGTTAGTACACCCGAAGTTTTACAAAATTTTTCACAACTTATTATTGCTGAACTTCCATCTAGGTTGAAGTTATCAAACCTTCTTGACATCAATGGGGCAATTTCAGCAATAGATTCTGCAACAATTGCAGTTTTTACTGTTTGTGCATTTTTAAACTTTGCTTTTACCCAAAGGAAACAGGTTTCTCCTCCTTTTACTCCCCTTACTTCAACGTTTACTTCATCAATGTTATAAGTAATGGAGGTCTCAGTTACATTTGAGCAGGAAATTTCTCCATTATAGATTTTATAAAGAACGTCCATCAGGGCATAATTAGCTCCTTTTTCTGCCTTTTGCTTTTTGAATTCAAGTCCTAGGTTTGTTAAACTTGTTCCGGAAAGTATAACTCCTGCAGATGCTATTAAAACCAAGACAAGGCTTAGAAGGAGAACAATACAGATAACAAAGCCTTTTCGTCTTGTTTTTTTAATTCTATTTCCCATACACTTTTTGTAACCTTCTTTCTTTTCCGTCTTTGGAAGTAAAAGTTATATTTACGACAATACTTCTTTCTTGAGATTTTACTTCAAAGTTTTTAACTTTTCCTATTTTTATATTCGCCTCATTATAATTACAACTACTTTGATCTATTTTGTCTACAAAAAGAAAGCCATCTTGTACATATAGTCTAATTTTAAACGGAGCTCTGCTAATATAAGTTCCACTAGCTACAGTAGTGTTATTGTTTGTATCTTGTGGAACTAGAGAGATTTTAACTTTAGCTTGCTCTAAACTGTGATAACAATCCACATTGTTTTTATCAAGATTTATAGAGTAAATGCTTGGTTTTCCGTCTTTCATTTTAACTTCTCCTTTTTCCCAAACTAAATAACAATTTTGTTTTTCATCGCTGCTTAATCCACAAGATATTGCTTCAGCTGTATCCGCAGTTGAATTTGTTATAAATCCAAAACCGTAGAGATTGCCAAAAAATTCCACTTCTTTTCCGTTGTCTTTTATGGTGATACACTGCGGATTAGAAGGAGGATAGTCATCACAAGGAGGTAAACTATTATTAATAACACACTTGTTATCTTTACAGGGTACTCCAACTCCCCATCGCGAAAATAAATATTCAATCGTTGCAATGGCATTTCTTGTATCTTCGTTTAGTTCAAACGCTTTTTTGTTTTTTATGTACAAGTTACTCGAAGTCACAAAAAGGGAAGTTACTATCAAACTTATTAAGGTACTCAAAGCTAGCGCAACCAAAATTTCAGTAGTAGAGATCCCTTTTGATTTACTCATTTTAAGTTGTTCCGTTGTTTGTAAGATTACAAACTTTGTCTCTCAAAACATAGTTTATATTGTTCTTAATAAATCTTGCTTCTATATCACTACAATTACCAGGTAAAGGATTGCATTCTCCGATTAGTTCGACTTTAATTTCTTTACCATCACAAAAATATGATGTATTTCTAACCCCACCTTTACATGACTCAATAGCTGAACTTACTGCCCATGAGATACAGCTTAAATCGTAACTTTTGCGTATAAGCAGGCTTGAATTTGTAAATAAAGAAAGAACACCTCCTGTACCAACAATAAGAATGCTCAAGATAGCTAGAGCAACAAGTACTTCTACTAGTGTTAATCCTAAGTCTCTTTTACACATTGCTTTTTTTCTACATAACCACTAAGTGATGCAACGTTAAAGATAACACACTGAGAAGGTTTTTTAGTTGATTTAAAGGTTATCGAAACCGGATAAAGTGCAATTCCTTTTGGATCAAAAACAGTTCCTTCATGATTAGCTTCCAAAACAAAAGAAGGATCATCTACTTTAATTTCTTTTATTAAGGAACCGCTACATGCAGAAAAAGGATTGTTTTTCAAAGTAAAAATTTGTAGAGTATTGTTTTTGATACAAATACTTACTCCAGTACCACCTACCTGGGCTTTAAATCTGGCTTGTCTAATTACACTCTCTATTTCGGAAACGAGATAATTGAATTTGTAGGTCCTGTAATATTCAAATAAAGAGGGTAGAGCCATCGAGGCAAGAATGGCTAAGATAGATAGGAAAAGAAGTAGATCAATTAAAGTAAACCCTAATCTTTTCTTTTGCATATTATACAACTACTAAACCTCGGTAGTGTGTTTTTAAATATAATTAGGTTAAACAGAAAGTATTAAGGTCTATAAAAAGTAGAAAAAATTTCAACACAAAAAGGGAGGGGATAGATGTTACCTCTAGATAAAGCTAAATGGATTTATGAAGATAGTGACTATTTAAACAAATTTGCTTATTTTCTAGCTAAACAGTTTTTAAAAAAGGAAATACCAAAAACGCCGTCTGACTATGCAAACAACTTCTTAGATGCTTTATATGGAAAAATACTTGCTTACGCCTCAATAGGCAAAATTAAGTGGGAAACATTTTCTATTAAAAAAGCCATTAAACATTTTTTGCAAAGAAAGAAAAACAAGAAAGAAGTAATTTTTCTTATAAAGTACTTGTTCCCGAAGGCAGAATCTGACGAAATTTCAAGCAGTATATTAAAAATTGGTGATATCAAGCTAAAAATTATAGAAAGAGAGAAACCTCGTTTTGACTTTAAACGAAAGGTTCCTGTACATCTGAAATATAACAGAAAGACGAAATCGGGAATATTAAGTATCGTAGGACCTTCAGTTTACAGCGACAACGGGAGAAAACGGTCCTATTTTTCGAAAATAGAACTTTCATATAAAGTTCTGAGTTTTGGAAAAGTATATATCTTAAAATACGAATACCAAATAAGACGAAGTTCCTTTTATGCATCTGGTTATAGACATTCGTCAGACTACAAAATTACTCAGTGTGTATTAATAGATACTGATCCTTTTAGAATTGCTTTAGCTTATCCTATATGGTATTCTGACACTTCAGACATTAATCAGCTACTAAAAAGAATTAAGCCGTTAAACGACAAATATACAAGTACTATAAATGAGATAAAGAAAAAAATCAGACGCTATCTTAGAAACTCTCAAACTATTTTGAAAAAATAACTCTTTCGACTTCTTCTTTTGACTCTTTTAAAAATCGTTTTCCTTTTCCCCTTATCTCGTAAGAGGTGCTAAGACTTTTGAATAAACTTGGCAATTTCCTGCTGAACTTGTTCTGATAAAACAGAGATCTTCAAAAAAGTTTTCTTTGGATTTAGAAGGCATAGTAGATCTTCTGATTTTTACAGGAGCTATACCTATGCTTAGCGATCGTGAAAGACTAAATAAAAAATTAGGAGGTATAAAATCTTGTAGTATAAAAATAAGTCTAAGTGATGTACATCTTATTATTGCAGACCTTTTTCTCCAGGAAGAGGGTTTCAACTTTTTATAAATTCTTTGTTTAAAATCTTAACGAATAAAGTAAATTTTTCAGAATAAGGCCTTTTTATTAACTACGTTCTAAATATACCAATAACAAACCTTCGTCTCCTCCCTCCTTAACCTCCCCTCCTCCCCTTCTCCCCTGGGGTTTACCTAGGGGGTGTTTTTATCTCAAACAAATTTCTGAGACTAATAGACACTTAAAAATATTCGAAAAGGAGGATGACGTGATCAACAAAGGTTTTCTCTTTAAAGGAATGCTTTCCTTTCTCTCAAAATTAAAAGAAAAAACTGAGCCCCCTGAAGTAAGGTTATATTCTCGTGGTATCTTGTTCTGCTTTCCTGAGGGTAATAAAGGGTTAATTTTTGACGTTGTAAACATAACAGTCAAAGGTTTCCTTATAAAACCCGCAGGAGACGAAGATTCATATGCTTTTGCACTTTTTAAAAGAGAAGTTTTCGAAAGAAAAAAATACGAATTCAAGTTTACTCTTTTCTTAAAAGATAACCCTGAGATTGTGTCGCTGAAAGCAAGACTAAGAGCAGTAGACGACAATAATTCCTTTGCTTTTTCAGTCAGTAAAAAAGATGAAAAAAAGTTGAAGGAAATATACAATAAAATAAGCTTACTTTACAAAATGGGTATTATCAAACATAAAAGCCCTGATGAAGAAAACTACACTACAAGCAGGTGTAATTATAAATGTAATGTTGACCACACTGGGTTGCTTTTTCTTCTTTCAAGTCTTGAAGAGAAAAAATACTCGATCAAGGAGAAAAAACTCCGATATGGAATATACGTGTTATTTGTGGTTTTCTTTCTTTTTCTTGGGCTCATAGCAACTTTTATAAAAACAAGTATGCACGAATATACACTAAATAATCTCATAAAAGCATATGAAGACAAATACGACGCAAAAATACTTTACCTTATTCACAGAAAAAAGGCTATAGGAATATTTGGATTCCCAGTTTACGAATACCTAGAGGTATATGATGCTCACAGACTCCTGAAGGAGTTGAAAAATGTTCCTCAGGATAAAAATCTTGTGATCATAATTCATTCTCCAGGGGGAGAATTGCTTGCGGCAATTCAGATAGCTAAAACCCTGAAACAGTGGAAAGGAAAGGTGTATGCAGTGGTTCCGTACTACGCTATGAGTGCTGGAACACTTATTTCTCTTGCTTCAGACGAAATTATAGCTGGCAAAACTGCTACTTTTGGACCGATTGATCCTCAAATACCTCTTCCAGAGAATGAAAAATATCTAGTTTCTGCTGTCACAGTACTTGAATCTTATAAACAAATTCCTTTTGAAAAACTCGACATGAAAAATCGGATTCTCTACATCACAAGCAAAAAAGCTGTTACGGAAACGGAAAAATTCTTAAGAAATGTAGTGCTGGATAACTTCCCAGATGAGGTAAAAGAAAATATCATTAGGACTTTGCTTTACACAAGCAAAACACACGATTTTCCAGTTTTTGCCGACGATCTGAAAAAGCTAGGATTAAAAGTAAGATATAAATTACCAGAGGAATTGGAAAGAATTGTAAATCTTTTGATAGACACACATAATATCAAAATGTAAATTGAAAGTTAGGATATTTTTTAATAATTATAAGATAAGATTAAATAACACTTTACAGGAAGCCCCTATCGGGATTACCTGACCCGACAGGGGGAGCTTGAATTAAAAAATTAGGTCAATTTAAGCTCTTTTCCAGGATTAAACTTTACGATTTTCTTAGCGGGTATCACGATTTCTTTCTTTGTTCTTGGGTCTACTCCTTTTCTTTCTTTTCTCGTTACAACCCTGAAAGTCCCAAATCCTAAAATTTTTACTTCTTCCCCCTTTTTCACAGCGTTAGATACAACCTCTATAATCCCGTCAAGGCATTTTCTAACAGTTGCTTGTGGAAGTTCAGTCTTTCTAGCAACTTCTTTTACAAGCTGTTCCTTGTTCATAACCACACCTCCCTTTTAAGATTTTTTCTAAGTTCTGTTATATATATTAAAACCAGGAAAAATTCTAACAAGTATCCTTCTTGAAAAACTTAGATAAATTTATAGAGTTTGACTTCTACGCTGAATTCTCAATTTTTCAAAACCAAAATTTTAACAACTTTTTGTTTTTTGTATCTATTCCTAGTTTGAGGGCATTGCAAAAGTTTTTTAATATACTCTATTAGATAATCTTTTCCAACATAAAAGTTATCATCCTCGAAAACTTTACCATTATAGCTAACTACAAAAACTGCATCACATTCGTATGGTAAAATTACCTGCCATTTTTTTTCTTTTGTAGAGGTTACTTTCATTGTAAAGTTCTTTGTCCGTGTATGGAGTTGCTAAAATATACTTATACTTTTTTTCAGGATTATTTTTAACTTTAACAGCCTAATATGCTGTTTGTGCTCTTCTTTCACGGAAAGATTTTTACTGAAATAGCGCAAAGGAGTTTTCTCAAACTTTTTTCCGAAATTACAAGATCCGCATCATCTTCTTTACTAACTCCGTAGTCAATTTGAAGTAATCTTCTTTCTTGTAGAATTAAAACTTTATGTGGTGGACTATTTCGCAATTGTTTCTAATTTTGTCATCTAAAAACAAAATTTCTATGACTTCACATTCTTCAGCCTTCTTGAAGAGCGTTCTTACAATAGGTGTAAAAATTGATAAATCTTATACAGAAATTGCTGTAAAAAGGATTAGGAATATTAAATAAAAAAGAAAAGCGTGTTTGTTCAAAACTTGAATAACTCCTAGAAATTCAAGAAGCAAATAACGACACAAAAATTTTCCCAAAAACTCTCTATGTTCGCGGAGATAAGTCAGGGTTGCCAAAGTAAAATCCTTGAAAATAGTTCGAATTAATGACTTGCTTACATCTAAGAAAGTCATCTTCTCCTTCTATTCCTTCAATGTATACTTTTATCATACCACGCTGAGATAAATCCCTTACAAGCTTAACTAAAGAATTAATTATGGCTCTTCTCTTTTCGCTGTAGTCAGGAAGTTGCAGGTCAAACATTTTTGTGTATTCTCTAACTAAAAAAGAACTCAGCTTAAGTCCGTAAAAAGAAGATCTCAATATAAGATAAATGTTACTTCTCCCCTCTCCAAAATCGTCAAAAATTACCTTTATACCCTCACTGTTTAATATATGGCTTAACTCAACTAAATCATCTTCTTCTAACATAATATCAAAGAGATTTTCCGTAACTTCAACAGCTAGTTTTTCTTTAAGATCTCTTCGAGAAAGTTCTTTTTCTATATAACGAAAATTGTCAAAAAGATAAAACGAAGAAAAGTTAATGTGATATAAAAAATCAGAATTTTTACTTTTTGTTAATAACTCCACTCCTTTTTCAAAAACTTGATCTTCAAAAATGTAAATCAGATCCTTAGTTCTTTTAAAAACAAAAAGATAGTCCTTAGGATAAATCAAAGTTTGGGACTCCTCATCATACAACCTAGAAAGAAGTTCAAAACCACATACTCTCCTGTTTTCATCTACAATAGGCTGTTTTGCTAATAATAAAGATCCCTTTAACAGAGCCCTTTCTACCTTTCTATATAACTCCATGTATGCTTTCACAGACTTCTCAACTTCCTCATAATCAAAATCTTTCTTTCCTAGAGTATAAAGCTTGTTTTTTACAAACAAGGAAATAGTTTTAACTACCTCTTCCCTACTTTTTCTACCTTTAGAATTATCATCCTTAAGAAAGAGAGAAATCAAAAAACAGTCAGGTAGGTTTGTCCTAGTATACTTGTCAAACAAACTTTTCAAAACTGAATATTTTTCAAGAGGAAGTCTTAGAAAATAAAGTAAAAACTCCTTATCCTCGTAAATTAAAATAAACTTAAACCCTGCTATATAAACCTCTGACAGTTCAGAGGTTCTTCTGGATCTTTTTACAACGAGAAACACATAAACCAGTGGAATCATCGTATTTCCTTTACATAGTATTCTGTATGAATGTTTTCTCCTCTGTCATGAGGAATAACCAAAGTAAGAGAAAAGCCAAGGTTCTTAAGTAATTTCTTAACTGCCACGTTATCTGCCCAAGTTCTTGTTTCTACCAAATAAATTTTTCTTTCGCCAAAATATTTACCTATAACAGTGTCAAGAAAGTACTGATAAAGTTTACTTGCAACTTTTGCATTTCTAAATGGTCTCCTTACAGCTAGAGTAGAAACATAAAAACAGGAAACTCCCGGTCTAGAAAAAGACTCTCTAATTCTAAATGAAAGCAAACCTACCCACTCATCAGAATTTTCTCTAAGAAAACAGACCAGATTATAATAATATCTAAGAAGATACTCTGCGTAATTTAAGTTTGCTTCGCGAAATTCACTGTCTGGAGTTCTTGTTTCAAGAGGGGGAACAAAATCTGAAGATACTTCTTTTATAAAGTCAGTTAATTTCTGTTTCTCCTTGTCGTTTGCAGTTTGAGGTGGAATTAAACGAAAGTCAAGATCTGTATAGGGTTTTCTTAAAGCAAAAAAGCCTCTGTGAGAAAATATGGGTGGATTATATATTCTGCAAAGTTCCAGAAATTCTTTTTCAAACATCTTTTTCATTTTTTCATCTTCGATTTGAGAAAGAAATGCGTTTATTCCAGCAACTGAAAAAGAAACGTAAAGATCGTCTTGTTTGTAAGGAGCAGAATTTTCAAGTTCGTAAAAATCTTTATAAGCAACCACAGTAAAGCCAGCCTCTTTAAAATTAGTTAAAATTTCATGACAGTAGGGATAATAGAGAACTTCAGATATATCAATCTTTTTACCAAACATTCTTTCGAAAAGTTCAGCCCCAAGGTCATAGAGGGGAAAATAAGTCCACTTAAGCCCTTGATGAACAAAGAAATAACCCCCTTGATTGAGAAAAGAATACACGAGTTTAACACAGTTAAGCCAACTTCCATTTCTCAAAGAAAGCCAATGAAGAAAATTAGAAGCCACAACGACATCTACAAATCTTCCATCTAAGTCTTCTATAGTGACATTTAAAATATCCTTATTTACACATCTAGCATTTGGTATGAGCTTTGAAGCATGCTCTAAAAAATATTTGTTTATGTCAATAAGATATAACCTTTGCGGAGAAAACATTCTATTTAGTCTTTCAGCCAGGTGCCCGCTACCGATCCCTATTTCCACGATAGAACCTATATATTCTTTGTCCTTAAGAATATCATAGATAAACTTTAAAAACTTCTGATTTTGTTTGAACTGAACTCTAGAAAACTTTATATAGTCTGTCTTAAAATTTATCTTCCTCGAAACTCTCTTCATAGACACACCTCAAAATTAGATTTTAGATATAATTAAATTAAAAGCCTATTTTTCAAAGAAATAAACTTATCCTCAATCTGATTAATTTGTCCTGTTTTTTTCACTAAGTTTAAATTAAACAAAAACAAATAGGTCTATCTTTTATTGAAAAAAGATAAAAAAAAAGGAGGTAAGCCACTTATGAAGAAAGTTACGATAATTTTACACGAACAAAATGGTTCTCAGTTCGTTAATGCGATCTTTGTCGGAGAATTCGATCTAGAAAAAATTGAAAGAATAAAAGCTCCTTTTGACAAAGTAGAGACTACAGAACGTGCCTTCTACTTTACAAAAGAATTACACAATCGAGGAGAAAATTTCGTTAGATGGCTTGTTGATTTTGTCGAAAACGAAATTCTTGAAAAAGAAAACACCATGAAAATAGAAGAAAAAATCTGGGAAAAAGGTAATCTAAAAAGATGGGAACTTGACCTGTGGCAAATATCTAATTCTTGACCAAAAAACTCAGCTTTGTAATAATAATACAAAACTCTGAAAAATAACAAAAAGGAGGGTAGAGATGGTAAAAGAACTTGAAAAAAGGAAAAAGCTTTTAGCTGGTATTGTTGGTATTTCGCTTGCTTTACAGGTGGCTGGCTGTGCAACCATTCCTGAAGCGATAGAGTATAGAGAACTTTACACGAACTACAAAATGAGCGACACAATTTTTCTTGATCCTGTAAAAAAGATGAAACTTAGAAATGTTTTCATTGACGTAAGAAACACTTCTCAATTTCAAGAAGTTGATGTTTCTGCGTTAAGAGATGCAATTGCTCAGAACTTAAAAGCAAAGGGTTATAATGTACTTGCCTCTCCTGAGAATGCGGACTATATACTTCAAGTAAACGTTCTTTATTTTGACTACTATAGAAAAACAGCAGCTAAAGAGGGAGCAGGGGAGGGGTTGCTTGTAGGTGGTGCGGCAGGTGCTGCTTTAGGTGGAAGAGACATTGATGCCCTTATACTTGCAGCTCTTGGTGCAGGTGTCGGATACCTCGGAGGTGCTTTAGTTGGATCAGCTATAAAAATTGAAACCTTTGCTGGAGTTGTTGATATCCAACTTATGGAAAAAACAGAAAATCCAGTAGTAGGTAAAATCGTTACTGAAGCAAAACAAGGAACTTCTACAGTGATAAAAACCGAACAAGAACTCAACACCCAGTACCAAATCTATAGAACAAAATTAGCAGTAACTGCAACTCAAACAAATCTTAAAAGAGACGTAGCAGCTCAAAAAATAACCGAAATGCTTGCAAAACAAATATCAGGAATCTTTTAAGCCGGTTTTTATAACTTGAAAATAGGAGGAACCTATGAGAAATTTTGGGAAAGCTCTTTTAATCTATTTGGTTTTAGCCTTTACAATTACTATAACTCCCCTTAGTCTGGCTTATGGTACTACAGACCTTTCTTTTATACCAAATAAAATTGAAGTTCCCATAATCACCAAAGACGCAACAGTTTCTGAAGAAAGAAAAATGTACTGTGAAAAATTATTAGAAAGATATACCGAGATCTTAAAAAAGGATTATTCTCAGCTTACAGAAGAGGAAATAGAAACTCTAGAGTTGCTCAACTATCTTTTCATAAAAACTGGAACCTGCATAGGTTACCTATGGTATGATTTTATTGAAGAATTTAAAGGTTTTGACAAACTCTCTAAAGACAAAGTGTCTATTCTTTTAGACATTCCTGACTGTGGAATATATTCATGTAGCAAGACTAATCTTATTGACTTAATTCCCATGCTTGAGAAAATAACAAATTGTCAAGGAAAAACTCCATTTGATGAAACGATAAAGTGTATAACAAAAAGCAACGTAAATATATGGAAAAGACAAGTCCCTTCTACTTTTACAAGTGGTGCGTCTTTTCTTGTTTTGTTTACCTTTAAGCAAAAATACAAAAATAGTATTGATCTCTATGTATTCAAACCATATTTTATTTTCACCTACAGAGTGACTCCTGAGAGATTTGAAGGAAAATATAAAAACTTCCAAAAAAATCCAACGATGCCACTTTGTAGATTTTACTATTCAGGAATAGATTGTCCCTATTTTCACCTGGAAAAATCTTTCAATCTTATATACAACCCGGTTTATTTTTCCGAATATAGCATACACAAAGATGCAAAAG
>JAWBTN010000002.1:0-24854 GCA_039000415.1 Candidatus Aenigmatarchaeota archaeon
GAAGGTGGAGGAGATTGAAGCTAGGGCCAGGTATGTTGAAAGAAAAGTTAAAAGGTAGAGATAAATTTGAAACTGCAGAGAACTGTTCAATCCTTGGGATAATAATTGGTTTAACATTAATTTCTTCAGGTTTCTTGGTTTCGATGTTAAACCCAAAAGGTCTTGCAGCCATATTGCTTATGATCGGAAGTTTTATAATTTTTCTCTCAACAGTAGCCCTTGTTTTAACTTGGATTTTCAAAGAAATTTTAGGTTGATTCAAAGTTTTTATATATTCTTGGAATAAGAATATTAAGTGGTTTTATGGCCAGGATGTATTCAGGAAAAAAGGGCAAATCAGGAAGCCACAAGCCTCCTGTTAAGGTTGTACCTAGATGGGTGAAGATGAAAAAAGAGGATGTTGAAAAATTGATAGAAAAACTGGCTCAACAAAGGTTCAGCTCCGCAGAAATAGGGATGATTTTGAGAGATCAATACGGTATTCCAGACGTCAAAGCGATAACAGGAAAGAGTATAAGCGAGATAATGAAGGAAAAAAATGTGTATCCAGAAATACCAGAAGACTTGTTAAATCTTTTGAGAAGGGCTGTTAACTTAAGGGCACATCTTGAAAAGAATAAAGCAGATAAACATTCTTTAAGAGGACTTCAAAACTTGGAATCGAAGATAAAGAGATTGGGGAAATATTACGTGAGGAAGGGAATTTTACCGAAAGATTGGGAATATTCTCCTGAAAGAGCAAAGCTGATAGTTAAAAAGTGATAGCTTGTTCTTGGAAGAATTGGAAAGGGCATCAAACATTTTCAAATCGATAGTTAAATGTAAAAAGGTAAAAATTTTTTCTCACATAGATGCAGATGGGATAACGAGTGCCTCCATACTGATTAAAACTTTAACCAGGTTAGGCCAAAATTTTGAGCTCAAGTTTGTAAAGCAACTCACGAGAAAATTCATTGAAAATTTAAAAGTGGGGGAAAACGAGATCATTGTTTTCTCGGATTTGGGAAGTGGCCAAGTCGATGTTTTGAATAATTTTTTGGATAAAACACAAGTTTTCATACTAGATCACCATGAACCGAAGAGTTTTAAACATTTAAACCTTTTTCATATAAACCCACTCTTGTTCGGTGAAGAAGAAATTTCTTCTTCGATGATATGCTATCTTTTCTCGAAGAATATTTCAATAAATAACGTTGATTTGATAGATTTGGCTTTGATCGGAGCTGTTGGGGATGAACAAGATGAAGGATGGAAGTTTGAAGGCTTGGCTAGAAAGATCCTGGAAGAAGCGGAAAATTTAGGTAAAGTTAGTGTGAGTAAAGGTATAAGATTGTACGGTAGAAACACAAGACCAATCCATAAATGTTTAGAGTTGAGTTTTGACCCATTCATACCAGGGATAACCGGCTCAGAATCTCAAGCAGTGCAGTTTTTATCAGAGCTTGGTATAAAAGTTAAAGAAAATGGAGAATGGAAAAAATTGAGAGATTTAAGCTTGGATGAACAAAGGAAGTTGGCTTCAGCGATCATATTAGAAAGACTAAAATTTTCACAACCAAATGCTGTTGACATATTCGGTGAAATTTATACAATCTTAGACAGGGAAGAAGAACTTCAAGATGTGAGAGAATTTGCAACTTTTTTGAACGCTTGTGGTAGGACGAAGAATCCAGAGATTGGTGTTAAGCTTTGCTTGAAAGAAGCTGATATGAGAGAAGTTTGGGAAATAATTGAAGTTTACAGAAGACAAATAAATGAAGGTTTGAAGTTGTTGAGAGAGGGCGAGATAGTGTTATCTACAAAAAATGCAAATTTCATTCTAGCCGGTGATAAGATAAAGGATACGTTGATAGGTACGATAACTTCCATAGCTTTAAACTCGAATTTATTCCAAGATAACAAGCCTATATTCGGCTTGGCTGAAACGGATGAGAATATGATTAAAGTATCAGGTAGAGCACCAAAAGATTTCAGAATAAACTTGAAAGAAATTTTAGAATATGCTGTTGAAAAATTGGGAGGAGAAGTGGGGGGCCACGCTAATGCTGCAGGTTGTTTAATAGATAAAAATTTACAAAACGATTTCGTTAATATTATAGATAAAAAACTTGGTGAGGTCATTGGTGAAGAAAAAAGCTAAAGTCAAGGAAACTTTCACGATAATACTACCAAAAATGTTTGGTGAGAAAGAAATAGGTTATACTTTCGCTTCCAAACCAGAGCAAGTTGTTGGAAGAGAACTAACCGTTAGTGCTTTAGATGTTGTGGATAACATGAACAAGTATTACTTAAAACTCACTTTCAAAGTGAAAAAAGTTGAGGGGAATAAAGCTTTCACGGAATTCTACGGCTCTGAGTGTTTACAAGACTACATATCGAGGATGGTTGTAAGAAGGATTAGGAGGATAGATACAGTGCAAGATCTTTATACTAAAGATAAAGTTAAGTTAAGAGTTAAGAGTATATTAACTGTTCCAAGAAAAGCTAAGAGTAGTATTCAAAAGAAAATGAGCGATAAGATAAAGGAGATGATAAAAAACGAAGTTGAAAATAAGACTTTAGAAGAATTCGTTAAAAGCTTGATTTCAGACGAGATAAAGATGAAAATCATAACAGAAGGGAAGAAGATATATCCGATAAGAAATTTTGAAATCAGGAAGGTTGAAGTGTTACCTGAGAAAGAAGGGGAAAAACAAAGTTGAACAATAGAATTGAAATCGTCAGAAAACTTATGAAGTAAGTTATCCCATCTGCATTTTTTTTGCTTATTTTTTCTGCTATGGCACGAACTACCATGCCACCATCAAGAGGATATAATGGTAATATGTTGAAAATGGCTACAGCGTAATTTATTATCCACATCCAAGTTAGTAGTTGTAACAAGAAATTCATATTCGTATTTCCTCTTGTGACAGGTGAATAAACTATCCCCATGTACGGCAAGCTAGCATTTTCGGGATTCGAAGCAAGTTTTAGTTTGAATTCAGTGTTGTTCGCTTTAATGGTTATTTCATCACCGGGTTTAAGGTTTGCAGTTTCTTCTGCTAAGTACCTAGATCCAGATAAAAATTCAGTATAAGTTAACTTCACAGGTTTGCCGTTTATTTCAGTTACGTACATACCAGGTTTTAGACCTGCTTGTGCTGCAGGTCCTGTGGCGTTGACCTCTTTCAATTCTATCGGCCCAGGCACAAGGTACGGCCATATGATGTAGGAAGTGAGCGCGTATACTAACAAATAAACCAAGAAGTTTGCGACACTTCCAGCCACGAATATCCTAAGTTTACTAATGAGTTTGGCCTTTCTGAGTTGTTTTTCATCAGGTTCTACAAAAGCCCCTGGTAATATGAGGAGTAGCAAAAATCCAGCACTTTTAACTTTCACATTTTCGGTTCTGCACATTATTCCATGTAAACCTTCATGGGGAACTATAACTGAAATCACTATTATAACCCAAAACCAAAAAGGTAAAAGCAGATAACCTTTTCCCACTTCAACCTCCGACTTGATAGAAGGTATAACAAAACTTAAACCTGGTAACTTTGCAACTCCCTCTATCAAGAGTTTTCCATAAGCTATTAAAGAGTAAAATCCTTCAAACATGAGGAAAAAGGCTATAGCTATGCCGATCGTGGCAAAAATCTTCCAGATTTTCTTTGGCTTGGACATTTTATCTAGAAGTTTTATTCCAAACTTAGTTCTCCTCAACAGTAAAAAATATTTGAATTCTATGTTCTTCCTGTCTTTATATACCAAAAAACCCAAAATCGTTAGGAATACGATAACGGACAAAGCATGAACATCCATAACACCACTCTAAAGAAATTATCCTTCTAGATATAAATTGTAATAAAGAAATAAATATCTGGGAGATAAAACATCTTTAATAAGTTCTGGCGATGACTGTGAGCGAAGAAAATGAAATGAAAATTTCTAAGATAGTAAAAAGGAATGGAACTATAGTTGATTTCAATCAAGAAAAGATAACAGAAGCTATATGGAAAGCAGCTCAGGCCGTTGGTGGTAAAGATAGGAATTTAGCCGAAAAGTTATCTTCTCAAGTTGTTGAGTTGTTGAAGAAACAGCTTAAGCCTGGTGAAATACCTACAGTTGAACAAGTTCAAGATCTTGTCGAGAAAGTTTTGGTAGAGAACGGTCATTATAAAACTGCTAAAGCTTACATACTCTACAGGGCATTACACAATCAAATAAGGGAATTGGTTGACGGATACCTTGAGAAAAAAACATGGCTTGTTAAAGAAAATGCCAACATGAGTTATTCTTTACAAGGATTGAACACACACATTTCTTCTCAAGTTATTTCACAATATTGGCTTCACAGGATTTACTTGAAGAGGAATCCCGATATAGCCAAAGCCCATATAGAAGGAGATTTTCACATCCACAACTTACAAATCCTAGCTCCTTATTGTGTTGGTTGGGATCTACAAGATTTGCTTTTAAGTGGTTTCACTGGTGTTAGAGGAAAAATATCATCAAAACCAGCTAAGCATTTCAGGGTAGCTTTGATGCATATCGTCAATTTCATCTATACTTTAACAGGAGAAGCAGCTGGTGCTCAAGCTTTCAGCAATTTCGACACTTTCGTATCACCTTTCATAAGGTTTGATAATTTAAGCTACAAAGAGGTGAAACAAGCCTTGCAAGAGTTCATGTTCAACATGAACGTTCCAACAAGAGTGGGTTTTCAATGCCCTTTCAGCAACATAACACTTGACCTTGAAGTTCCCAAATTCATGGAAAATGAGCCGGTTATAATAGGAGGAAAACCGATGAATGAAACTTACGGCGATTTTCAAGAAGAAATGGATTTGTTCAACATGGCTTTAGCAGAAATAATGCTCGAAGGTGATGGGATCGGTAGAGTATTCTCTTTTCCGATTCCAACCATAAACGTTACTAAAAATTTCGACTGGGAAAGTGAAGTTGTTAGAAAAGTTTTGGAGACTAGTGCCAAGTATGGAATTCCATATTTCGCCAATTTCATCAATTCAGACATGAAGCCTGAAGACGTTCGCTCTATGTGTTGTAGGCTTAGGATAGACAATAGAGAACTTAGGAAAAGGGGCGGGGGATTGTTCGGGGCCAACCCTCTTACTGGCAGCATAGGCGTTATAACTATAAACATGCCAAGGATAGGTTATTTATCTAAAGACGAAAAAGATTTTTTTGAAAGATTGGAAAATCTGATGGAACTGGCAAAACAAGCTTTAGAGATAAAAAGAAGTGTTTTGGAACAGTTCACAGAAAGAGGACTTTATCCATATTCTAAATTCTACTTGAGAAGGATAAAAGAGGAGTTTGGTGTTTATTGGAAAAATCATTTCAATACGATTGGTTTAATTGGTATGAACGAAGCATGTTTGAATTTCCTCAAATGTTCAATAGGTGATGAGGAAGGTTATAAATTTGCTTTGAAAGTTTTGGATTTCATGCGTGAAAGAATAGCGGATTTTCAAGAAGAAACAGGAAATATTTACAATCTAGAAGCTACGCCAGCAGAGGGCACAAGCTATAGCTTGGCTAAAAAAGATAAACAGAAATACCCTGATATAATAGTGGCTAATGAAACCGATGTCAAGACAAGGAAAGCAGAGCCTTATTACACCAACTCAACTTGGTTACCAGTTTATTACACAGATGATCTTTGGGAACTTTTAAAACATCAAGATGCGCTTCAAGCAAAGTACACAGGGGGAACAGTGGTACACATTTGGCTTGGTGAAAGAGTTTCTCCTGAAAACGTTGGTTTGCTTGTTAAAAAGATTTTCGAGAATTTCAGATTACCTTACATAACCATAACACCAACATTCAGCGTTTGCCAAACCCATGGCTACGTTTCAGGAGAGCATTGGAAATGCCCTGTTTGTAATTCTGAAACAGAAGTTTACTCCAGAGTTGTTGGTTATTTAAGACCTGTTGATCAATGGAATGAAGGTAAGCAAGAAGAATTCAAGCAGAGAAAAACTTTTGATAAAGTTTTTAAAAAATGATAGAATGTTGATAGCAGGATTTCAGAAAACAAGCTTGATAGATTATCCAGGAAAAATTTCTTCTATAATTTTCTTGGCTGGATGCAATTTCAGATGTCAATTCTGTTACGTACCTCAACTCGTTTTACCAGAGGAGATTAAGAAAATTAAAGGTATGGGTGAAAATAGAATACTCTCTTACTTGAATGAAAACAAAAAGTTCATAGATGCTGTTGTTTTCACGGGAGGAGAACCAACTTTGAACGAAGATTTACCCATTTTAATTCAAAAGATCAAATCGATGGGATTTTCAATTGGCCTCGAAACTAACGGGAGCAATCCGAAGATGCTTTCAGATTTGATCGAAGAGAAATTGGTAGATTACGTGGCCATGGATGTTAAGACTAGGTTAGAATTCAGCTCGTACAAAAAAATAGTGCAAAAGTTAAATAGGGAAACTTTCGAGAAAGTTAAAAAATCAATAGATATACTGATCTCTTCCGGGATTGATTACGAGTTCAGAACAACCCTTGTCAAAGAGTTACATTCGGTTGAAGACGTGATTGAAATTTGCAAAAGTTTGAAAGGTGCAAAAGTTTACTATTTACAAAATTTCAAGAAATTCAACGATATCATTTCTAAAAAAATTTTTTCACCTTTTGAAGAAAAAAGAATTGAAGAGATGGTAGATAGGGGAAAAGAGTTCGTAAACATAAAGTTCAGGGGTTGATCTTCTTCAATACAGGGCCTTTTTTCGTGTCCTCTACGATGTAACCCAAACTTCTTATTTTTTCTCTTAACAAATCGGCTTTTTCAAATTCCCCTCTCTTCCTCAATCGTTCTCTTTCTTCAACAAGCTTTTTAACCTCTTCCGGTATTTCCTCAATTCTTACCTCTTTCTGAAGTATACCAAAAATTTGTCCAAATTTTCTAAAAGTATTCACAATTTTTATCGCAAGTGTTTTGGCTATTTCTCCGTTCTGTTTGTTCAAAATTTCATTGGTTTTATTGGATAGTTTGTGGAGGCAGAGAAGTGCTTTTGGTGTGTTGAAATCGTCATCCATACATTCTTCAAACTCTTTTTCAATTTTCTTCAAAAACTTTTCAAACATCCTCTCCCTTTTATTCAAACTTCTCCTCTTTTTCGCCCCCTCCAGATTTTTAATCGTGTTGTAAAATTTCTCCACGTTCTTCTTAGCTTGTTCCAAACTCTTTTCATTATAATCTATCGGACTCCTGTAGTGGGAAGATAAAAAGAACAATCTTATAGTTTCGGCATCATATTTTTTCAAAGCCTCTCTTATCGTTATGAAATTTCCAAGAGACTTGGACATTTTTTTTCCGTTAACTGTTAGAAAACCTGTGTGAAGCCAATATTTAACGAAAGGCTTTTTCCCCGAAATTGCTTCCATTTGAGCTATTTCAGCCTCATGATGGGGAAATATCAAATCCCTAGCTCCACCGTGGATATCGTATTGAGGACCGAAATGTGCTTCTGTTATAGCTGTATCTTCTATATGCCATCCAGGCCTTCCTTCAAACCATGGAGAAGGCCACTTTGGTTCGTCTGGCTTGGATTTCTTCCATAAACAAAAATCTCCTTTATTCCTCTTGCTAACGCTTTCATCTATCCTAGAGACAGCATCCTCAGCTTCGAGGGCAGTCCTTCCAGATAACTTTCCATATTCTTTGAATTTACTTATATCGTAGTAAATACCGTCTTCTATTTCATAAGCGTAACCTTTTTTAATCAATCTTTCAACTTGACTTATTATTTCTTTTATGTACTCTGTTGCTCGGGCGTATTTATTAACAGAAGTTATACCCAAAGCTTTCATATCTTCATAATATTCTTTTTCAAACTTCCTCGCTATAGTTTGTGGATCGGTTCCTTCTTTCTTGGCCCTATCAATTATCTTATCGTCCAAATCAGTTATGTTTTGAAGATAAAATACTTCAAAACCTTTGTACCTTAAGTACCTGGCTATGACATCGAACTGAATGTAAGTTTTAGCATGTCCCAAGTGTGAGAAATCGTAGACCGTTGGCCCACAAACGAACATCTTCACTTTTCTATCTTTCATTGGTTTGAAAACTTCTTTTTTTCTCGTTAGTGTGTTGAATACTCTTAGCATTTTCTCACGAGAGCTCGGGGCGGGATTCGAACCCGCATCCACCGCTCTGCAGGCGGTTGCATAGCCTGGTTCTGCCACCCGAGCTTATAAATATTTTTTCATTTGAATATTTTTCATTTGTCAGACAAAATCTTCTCATTTTAAAAGTATCAGAGATAAACTCAACAGAAGAGATGTTATTAAAAGAAAATTTTTCAATTTTGATTATTTCTACGTCTACTTCTTCGAATAAATTAAGGTTTTTTGAGTAGGCAAAAACCCCCACCCATCTTCACACGATTAAAATTTAGTTAGAATAGTATTTAAAGTTATAACATTTATTCATTCTAAAAACATTTTCAAACATCTTTTATTCTTAATGGTAAAGAGTGGTTGAAGAATATTTTAGTTTCACGGCTCTTAAATTTTCTTGCTACATATTCGAAAGCTTCTTTCAAGTTTGAATCGGGGTTACAACTCGATAAATAAAGCAATACGCTTTTGTTTTCTGGGTAAGAAGAAAAAGTTATTATAGATTCTTTTATGATGATAGTGTAAGTAAGACCATACGGTTCATACTTATGATAACACTCTTCTACAGGCTCGACTTGCATCAATTTAGCAGCTTCTTTAAGTGTTCTAGACACATTTTCAGGATCATCTATATTTTCTTCACAATCGTACAATCCACCTATTAAAATTTTTTCAAAATTTTTTTCCACATATAAAATATTCTATTCAAAAATTTTAAGCTTTTGTTAGCTTCAGGAAAATGAGGAAATGTGTAGAGAAAATGCGGGGAGTGGGATTCGAACCCACGAAGGCACTAAGCCACGAGGCTCTGAACCTCGCGCCATCGACCTCTAGGCGATCCCCGCATTTTATTTCACTTCTAAATCAACGCAAACTTTCCACTTTCTAGGTGCATAAGCTGAAACTTTTCTCAAATTCAATATTTTCACTTCTTTACCAAAATTTCTTGCAATTTTAGTTATTTCTTCCAAGATTTTGGAATAATTTTCATCTTCTACTATCGAGTAAAAATGTATTTTTCCACCATTTTTAATACAATTGAAAGCTATATCCAAGAAATTCTTTCCACCAAAGGGTAAAGGCATGACTATCCTATCAAATTTAATTCTTAATTTCTCCACTTCTTCCTCAACATTTCCATGTATTAAAACTATTTTATCAGAAAGCTTGTTTATCCTCACGTTTTCCTTGGCATATTCATGTGCTTTTTCATTTTTTTCCACGCAGTAAATTTTTTCAACTTGAGTTTGTTTTTTAGCTATAGCTATGGCGTAAGGAGCCACGCCAGAAAACATCACTAAAATTTTTTCTCCCGGAAAAACTTGTTTTGCTATCCTCTGCCTCTCTTCGGCTTCCCTCGGTGAAAAATACACTTTTCTAGGATCAAGTTTTAACAAGTATCCATACTCTTTGTGCACAACTTCAGTGTCGTCACCAGCTATCAATTCATACTCCCTGAGCCTCAAATCACCTTTTCTTTCAGATATTTTCTTCAACACACATTTCACATTCTTATGTTTTCTCAATATCTCCTCTACCAGCTTCTTTTCATCTTCATCTTCACGAACTTCAATTATCGCTACAGCTTTCTCCTTATTACCTATGATTTCGATCGCCAATCAACCACCTTTACAACTATCAAAGTTTTATCGTCGTTGTAAGCACTTATCTTTCTTTCAGCTTTTTTTATCAAATTTTCAACTATTTTTTCAACATCATCCTCTCTTTTAACTTCCTCCAGAATTTCCAATTCGTTCAAAACATCAGTTATACCATCTGTTGTTAAAATTATTAAATCACCAGATTTCAACTTCTTCTTAGATTCATGAACCTTCACTAACCTTTCTCCAATCGCTTGTGTTAAAATGCTAGTCCCTGGTAATTTGTCGATTAAGGATAGCGTTTCTATTTTCCCATCCCTGACCAAAAAAACGATGCTATCACCAACGTTACAAATTTCGACCGAATCTCTTTTAAAATGAACCGCTGAGATCGTTGTAAAACCTTTAGAAATTTTCTTGATCTTCTCTTCTATAAAAACTTGATTAACTTTTTCTATAGCTTCTTTCAAATTTCCTTTGAAAAATTCTTTCAAATATTTCAAAACCTTCTCACTAGCTTCTTTTCCACCTTCAGGTATGCTAACACCATCAGCAACAGCGAAAATTCTTAACTTCGGCTCTACGAGTAGGCTATCTTCATTACATTCATGATCTTCACCTTTAACAGATTTCCCAGCACACAAAATCTTCATAAATATTTTTCAGAAAATTATTGAATTATGCTTACTTTAGTTGGTTTAGGGCTTTGCGACGAGAAAGATTTGAGTTTGAGAGGATTGGAAGAGGTGAATAAGGCAGATAAGGTTTACTTAGAAATTTACACAACATTTTGGTTTGGGGATGTTAAAAAATTGGAAGAGCTCGTGAATAAGGAAGTTAAAGTTTTGAAAAGGAAAGATTTGGAAGAAAATTCGGAAAAAATATTGGAGGAAGCTGAAGGAAAAAATGTTGTGATTCTAGTTGGGGGAGACCCGTTGGTAGCAACAACACATTCGGCTCTGATCTTAGAAGCCAAGAAAAGGAACATAAAAACCAAAATCATTCACAATTCTTCCATATTTTCTGCTGTTGCCGAAACAGGCCTTCACATCTACAAGTTTGGCCCATGCGTCACGATACCTTTCCTGGAGAAAACTAAAGGTAAGCTTCCGGAATCAGTTTACGATGTAATAAAGATGAATAAAGCTAGAGGGCTACACACCCTTTGTCTTCTTGATATAGAGGCTGATGGAAATAAAATAATGGATGTTAGAGAAGCTCTTGAAATTTTAATCAAAATAGAAGAATCGAGAAGAGAAAACGTGATAGACTTGAACGAGAGAATAATAGTTGCATCTAGGATAGGAAGTGAAGAATCGAGGATATTTTACGAAGAAGTTCGTGATTTATTGAAGGAGGAAGTGAAAAAACCAGCGGTTCTGATAATCCCTGGCTTACTCCATTTCACGGAAAGAGAATTCTTGAAAGTTATTTCTTCTTCTCTTCACGACTGACGAAGATTACTATCCCAGCTATAACTAATAGCAGCACAGCTATCGTGGCTACGGATATCACAACATCTTCTGGTATTTCAACAAAACCTTCTGGAAAGAATATACTCGTGAGACCACTTGTTACTAGGAGAGTTATACCTATTATGATACCACCAACTAACAACGCTCCTAAATACCTTGCTCCCAATTTTTCTTGGATCTTACCAGGAAGGTCTGGACCGAAAAACATACCTGCTATGAGGACAGATATCATTACAACAACACTCGCTACCATACTTTGTAAGAAGAATTTAGCGAGTTGTTGTTCTATGTTTATCCCAGCTATTATAGGTGCTGATAATACCATGAAGCTCGCTACTATAGCAACAACTGCATTAACAGCCACATTCTTTTCAGGTGGTCCGAATATTTGTGATTTCCTGAGTAGCCCGTAGAGAACAGCAGACATGAGTATGAATGGGAGTAAGAAAGTGAAGAAACCGAGTTGTTGTAGCTTTAGTATTAAAAATTCGAATGGGTTCACTTCCTACCACCTATTAATGCAGCTATTAGTAAAACAACTACGAATATTATCAAACCCACCACGAGTATCATGATATCACTACTCATACCAGGAGTTGCTTTGTATCCTGCCCATAGAACCCAGATAGACCTGGAAGTTATTAAAAGGGCAAGTGCTATCGGTATCATTATGTAGAGTAGAGTAGTCCCTTTTATGTGTTCAGCCAACACTCTAGGAAGGTCTGGGTAGAAGATACTTGCCACTACAAGGCCTACGATGAACATTAAGCCTATAACACCAACTTGAGTGAAAAATCTGGATAAAGGTTCTATCAAACTGAATCCCGTGAACGTTGAATAAAGTGTTAAGAAAAAAGCCGCTATGACAGCCACAACTCCATTCAACCCTACACTACCCCCCAAGATCTTCGATTTTGCTAGAAGTGCGTAAAAGACCAAAAAGAAGAATAAGAATAAAAACATATCAAAAACACCTATCAACCTGAATTTTTCCACCATTTCTAGGAATGGATTTTGTGCTGAAGATAAGGAAGGGAGACATGTTAATAATATTAAAGCGAGCGAGATCCCGATTATTTTACCCATTTTCCTCAATTTTATTTTATTTCTGAAAAATTTAAGTTTGTTAAGCAAGCTTTTTCATCCTTTGTACTACATCGCTCAAAGCCCTCACACTTTCTATAAGCGCTGGTAGTGCATCTTTAAAAGCTTTTTCCATACCAGCTACCCTTATTTCTAGCTCACTCAAAAGTGATTTGAATTCATCAAGCCTTGCCAAGATAAGTTGTTCGCTAGTGCTCCTACTCTTTATCAATTCTTCTAATTGTTGCTTTAGTTCAGAAAATCTCTTCTCGAGTTCAGAATATTTTAAAGTGAATTCTCTCAATTTATCGTCTAACTCAGCTGTCCTCTCCCTGATTATGAGATCTATGTAATCTTCAGTTGGGTAAGGTTGTTGGTAAGGCTGTGATGTGTAATAATATTCTTCTGGAATAGAAGTTTCTGGAACTTCAGCAACTGCTTGTTTTGGTTCTAATTCTTCAAGTTTTGGTAAATTAACCGGACCTTCGGAAGGTGGAGAAATACCGCTAACCCCGAATTTCAGAGCTTCTGTTAAAGCAGAATCTATTTCTTCAGGGGAATAACCTTCTTTCCTCAATATATCTATTATTTCAACTTCTGAAAACCCTCTAGAAGAAAGCTCTTTAACTCTATCTATAGGAACTTTTTTAACGCTTTCAGGCTTTTGTTGTAAGAATGGTAAAGGCATACTCTCTTTATAATTATTCTGTTTTTAAATACAAATTTATGATTTCTTTTCCAACCTTTCTTCTAAAACCCTTTCCAATTCTTCTCTTGTCACGAACTTGGAAGTAACCGGATTCACCAAATCTATGAAAGTTTCTATCTTCTTAATATCGCTCTTCAAAGCAGTTTTCCCCAATTCTTTGTTTATCCTAACTATTTCATTTTCAATA
Source organism: Candidatus Aenigmatarchaeota archaeon (assembly GCA_039000415.1). Classification (GTDB taxonomy): domain Archaea; phylum Aenigmatarchaeota; class Aenigmatarchaeia; order CG10238-14; family SCSR01; genus JAVZGQ01. Next base: position 13,196 of record JAWBTN010000002.1, read on the forward strand.
CTCGCTAACTTTTCTGAAAATGAAGATAATCTTTGGGTTAATTTTTCCAACCCGATTTTCAAGTTGTTGAGTTGAACTAAAACAGTTTCTTCTATACTAGTAATCCTACTCTCCAACCTGTCCAACCTCATTTCAACATTTTTCAACCTTCCACTGTATTCATTCATCCTTCTTATAACTTCTGTAGTTAAGATCGGTTCATGTTCTTTTGCAGGCACATCTATCAATAAACATTTGTTTTACAGAATAGATAAATTAATTGTATGGTTGATTACGAGGTTGTTGATAATACTGTTAGAATAAACGCGATGAACTGGGCTATAGAACCGAGCATAGAAGATTCAGAAGCTTGTATGGCTGTGGTTATAGATGTTTTACTTGAAGTAAAAGCAGCTGAAAGAATCGTTTTAGTAGAGAGTAGGGAAAGAGAATACGATTACGAGCAAGTAAAACTTTTGAGGGAAATAGCCGATGCTTACTTCAAAATATTAAACGAAGAAAAATTGATATCTATAAGTAAATTTGGTCCCAGAGAATGCGAGAATTTATTTGCAAGTAGGATTTCTGAGTTGGAGTTTATCGTAACGCAGTTGTTAAGAAAAGATCCTGTTAGAGCTTATTGGAGTTTGCAGAAGATCATAAACAGAGAAAAGATAATGGAAGAAAGAGCACAAGGTACTTCGAAGAAGTGCCATTCAGAGTACTTAAAAAACGTTCTATTACCTATGGAAAAAATATTATCCAATTGCACTTTAATTCAACTAGCCAAACCAGTGCTTTCAAAGTTTAAACCTGGGGACAGGAGCTTCTACAGACAAATTTTTCGTCCACTGATAAGACCAAACTTCATGCTCACGCGTTACATGATACTACCTCCTAAAGAAGGCGTTTCTGTTCAAAAATATTTCGTAGGTAAAACTTCTGTAGAGATATTCAAGATTCCCGGGAAAATAAGGTATTTTTACCACGTTATTCCACCAGAGTTCACTTTGAGTGAAGATAAATATGCTATACTAGATCTTGCAAGAAGGTATTTAGCGGAGCACAGACCTTCTGAAAAAGAATTCACGGAACCTGAAAAAGCAAGGGAAGTATTCCTCAGCATAGGGAGGGATTTGATAAGAGACATAGCAAGGAGTAGGGGAATAGAGCTTTCTTCGCAAGAAATAGAAGAACTGGCACAAATACTAGCAAGGTATACAGCAGGCTTCGGTGTTTTGGAGATTTTATTGGCTGATGAAAAAATTCAAGATGTTTACATCAATTCACCAATAGGCTCAACACCGATATTCGTTAATCATTCAGAATTTGAAGAATGTGAAACGAACTTATTACCAACAAAAGAAGATGCAGAATCTTGGGCTACGAGGTTCAGGCTTTATTCGGGCAGACCATTAGACGAAGCCAATCCAGTTCTAGACACAGAACTTATAATCCCAGGAGGAAGGGCAAGGGTTGCGGCTATAACAAGAACTTTATCTCCTTATGGCCTGGGTTACGCTTTCAGGAGGCATAGGGATAAACCATGGACTTTCCCACTTTTCATAAAAACAGGATTTATAGACCCCCTTTACGCAGGCTTGATGAGTTTCATAATAGATGGTGGAAGGAGTTTGTTAGTAGCTGGTGGAAGGGGATCTGGAAAAACTAGTTTGCTAGGATCTATAATGCTCGAAGTTATGAAGAAGTTCAGGATATGTGTTGTTGAAGACACTCTAGAGCTTCCAGCAGTCCAACTTATGGAATTGGGCTACAACATAGAAAGGTTAAAATCGAGATCGGTGATAACTAGGGTTGAGGCAGAATTGCCAGCTGAAGAAGCTTTGAGAACTGCTCTAAGGCTTGGTGATTCTGTTCTAATAATAGGAGAAGTGAGAAGCGTTGAGGCTTTAGCTTTGTTCGAAGCGATGAGGATAGGAGCCCTAGCTAATTTAGTTGCGGGCACTATTCATGGTGAATCTGCTTATGGTGTTTTCGACAGAGTTGTTAACGATTTGAAAGTACCTCCAACAAGCTTTAAAGCTTTAGACGTGATAACGATATGTAACTTACTAAAAACTCCTGATGGGTTGAGAAGATTCAGGAGAGTTGTGGAATTGACAGAAGTGAGAAAACATTGGAAAGAAGACCCACTAGATGAGGGAGGTTTTGTTACACTTATGGAATATTCTGCTAAAGAAGATAAGTTGAAGCCAACGGATGTTCTGATAAACGGGGAAAGTTTTGTTTTGAACGAAATCGCTAAGAGGGTGAGGGAATGGAGGGGAAATTGGGATGCTGTTTGGGATAACATTTTGCTAAGAGCTAAAATAAAGCAGACAATGGTTGATTTCGCTAGGGAGTTGAATAGAGATGACATACTAGAAGCTCCTATGGTTGTTGAAAGTAATGAAATGTTCCACATGATTTCGGAAGAAGTTAGAGAAGAAGTCGGAAGTTTGGATTCAAAAATGATATATGAGAAATGGTTGAGTTGGTTTAAAGAGAGGATAAGATGATAGAAGCCTACAAGAAATTTTTAGAAAGTGAATACGTTTACAGAAAACTTTCTTGGTACGAAAAATTTTGTAATTTTTTTGATAAAGTTAAAGTACCTATACCAAAAGACCTGGAAAAAAAGTTAATAGATGAAATAAATTTTTGTCACTTGAGAATAACACCAAATGGAGTGATATCAACTGCTATCCTATTTCCGTTTTTCTTGGTATTTTCGATTTCTCTTCTATTACTCATATTCAAAATTTTCTCCACATCTTTTTTGTTTATAATGCTCATACTCTATTCTATAATCTTTTATTATCTTTTTTCCTACACACGATTCCTTACAAAACACTTCAGAGCTAAAGCAGCGTCAGAGATGACTTTGGCTGTAGTTTACATGTCTATTTCAATGAAAACAAATGCAAGCTTAGAAGCTGCTGTGGCTTTCGCTGCTTCCAACTTGTCAGGACCGCTTGGATTGGATCTAAAGAAAATTCTCTGGGATATGGAAACAGGGCGTTTGATATCTGTAGTTCAAGGAATAGATGAGTTGATAGAAAAGTGGAAAAGCGAAAGCGAAGAGTTTGTAGATGCTTTATCACTTCTCAAAAGTTGTGTGGTACAGCCTTTTGATAGAATGGAGAATACTTTGAAGCAAGCAGTTGAATTGATGATAGAAGGTACGAAATCTAGGATGAAAAAATATGCAATAGAAATGCGAAGTCCTTTGAAAATACTCAACGCTTTTGGTATATTGTTACCGATGTTGGGATTGATATTTTTCCCCATGTTGATAATCTTCATACCAGAAATAGCTAAGCCTGAATTGTTGGTTTTCTCCTACACGATACTCTTTCCTTCAATGGTTTACATATTCCTTAAACAGCACATACACATGAAACCATACTCATACCATCAAGTTCAACTTGAAAATTTTGAAGAATTCAAGGAGATGAAAAAATATGCGATAATCCTAGCAATTCCAATAGCTTTGTCATCCTTTTATTTCATCTGCCGTTTGATTCCTTCCAAAGAAATTTTCTCCTTAGAACAATTTTTATATTCTTACTTCACAGTTCTCATGATTTCACTTTCAGTTATAGTTTATTCTTTTTTATCGATTTCAAGAAGCTTGAAGAAGAATGAAGAGATCTTGAAGATTGAAAGCGAATTGCCTGTAGCCCTTTTTCAATTGAGTGTAATCTCGACTAGTAGCAAACCTATAGAAAAGAACATAGAAGATTTATTACCAAGGATTAAGACTTTAGAAATAAAGAAGTTGTTCCAGGAAATTTTATCCAGGGTTAAATCTTTGGGCATGTCTTTTGAATCGGCTATCATGGACGAAAAAGTCGGAGTTTATAAATTTTATCCTTCCAGGATAATTTTTTCTTCTCTCAGGTTGTTGGTCGATATTTCAAAGAAAGGTATGATCTTTTTATCGATGGCTCTGAAAACTATGTCCGAATTTCTTAAAGATGCAGATGAGGTTGATAAAGCCACGAGTGAAATATTATCTGAAACAACTTCTGATATGCAGATTCAAGCTTGGGTTTTCGCTCCTTTGTCTGCAGGTATAGTTGTTGGTTTGATGGCCGTGGTTATTTATATCTTTTCATTCTTCGGTGGAAATTTGGAAGAAATAGCAAAATTCTTAGGTGGTGGTACGATCGGTGATGTAACAGCATCCTCGCTCAGTTTTTTACCAAACATAGGAAAACAAATGCCTTTCCATTATTTTCAAATCATGGTAGGAATTTATATGGTAGAAATGGTTATTTTGATTTCTTACTTCTTGGGTGAATTGAACTATGGTGAAGATGAAGTGAATAAAACTAGAGATATGGGGAAAATAATGTTGATAGCTATCCTAGTTTATTCTTTAACAGTTTTATCCTTATATTTCGGGGTTTCTAGTTTCCTGAAGTTAGAAGGAGGATTGATATGAAGAAGAAAGGATCGAGGACTCTTTTATCCCTGGTTTTCATCTTGTTGGTATTGCTTGCCATAGCTTTATTTTATTTAGTTGGGAAAAAAATATTAGAAAGACTATTTTTGGGAGGTCCTGGATGAAAGGTTTGGAGATGACGATAATAAACTTGGTTATATTGGTTATAGCTATAGCTATAATCACAATCATCATAATGAAATTAATTCCTGCTTTTGGTGATTTTGTTTCAAAATCGTTGAAAGGTATAAAAGATAATATTTGCAAGAGCATCGGTATGTGTTAATTTAAATTGAAATCAAAAGTATTATTATGAAAGCATCTACGATGGAGCGTACGGTTTTTTTAATACTTGCGGTCATCTTCTTCATACTAGCAGTTTTCGTTATTTTTAAAATTTTCCCAAATCTTTTGCTTCAATTACAGCTTGCGCTTGGTATAGTTAAATTGAGTAATGCTGAAAAAGCAATTTTGTGTTCTATTTACAGATGTGTTGAAGGATGCATGAGTATGAAAGTACAAGAATTGAGTTGGAAAGATAAGGATGAATGTGAGTTTTGTACATGTCAAGATTTTTGTACAGGGGAGCCTTATGGTTTGGGTGGAGATCTTCCAGATGATGCATACGTGAAAACATGGTTTGGGTTTGGTGCACCAGAACTCTCTAGGAGGATTTGTAATCCAAAGTATCCGGTAATATTCAAAACAAAAGATAAAGAAAAGATTGAGAAATCACATCTTCAATTGGGGAGTCAAAAAATTAGCGATGTTAGATGTATTATACCAACACATACATCAGGTCCCGATATTTTATCGATCCTAGGTTCCATCTTTGGTGGTGGTATTTGGTCAGGTATTCAAAATGCATGGACGCTTATAACAGGAGGCACTATAAGTGAGAATTGGGTTATCATTGATAGAGATGTTATTCAATCTACTGGTACGAAAGAAGATTGTGTAGCAGCAGGAACGAATATAATAGCAACCCACGATTCTTTAAAAGAGTTAAATTTGTGGAAAGATAAGACTGTAAAAATAGTTACGATGTTTCATGAATTCGGGGCAGTAAACAGCGTATTTACACTTTTCTTAGGTGAAGAAAAATATGCAGCGCTCGGGGGTTAGCAGCACTGCAATTTTTGTTTTAGTTGTTATAGGGATAATGTTGCTTGCAGGACTTGTTATTTTTTGGAAATGGTTTGAAATTCAAAAAAATGAAGCTAACGAGTTTAGATGTAAGATAAAACAAAGGAGTTATTGCTCGTCCCTAATACAGGGAGAAAATCCAAATTGGGAAGAAATTGAACCGAAAAGCGGTTGTGAAAAATTTGAGATAGTTAAACCAAGTGTCGAAGAATGTAAAAAGATGGTCGGATGAAGGGTGTTGTAACTTCAGATATAATAGGGATAATGTTGTTGATATTAACTGTGATAGTTTTTTTTACAATAATATTTCCAAAATTTTTATCGGAAATGATAGAATTGTTTGGTAAAACATCTGCCGAGAGTGTTGCTAGACAACTTTCTGGTTTTATCACGATTTCGGGTTCAGCACCAAACGAAATTAAAATAGAATTCTTTCCTTCAAGAGATGTGACGTACTCTTTTAGTATAAAAGAAAGGAATATAATGATTAAACCTGAATTTAAAGTGGAATACATGGAAAAGGCAAGTAGTTCACAACCGTTCGCAGTAGAACTGATAGAGCAAGAACAAAGGAATGTTAATCATTTTTTCATAGAAAAAAGATTTGAAGGTGTTTCGAACTATGTTTTTTACGGAAAAAAAGAATAAGGGTTTGGTGATAACTTTAAATTTAATACTCGGTGCTTTGTTTGCAGTTGGTTTAATAGCTCTTATCTACTGGATTTTTATTTCTAGAATACTCGAAGTCCATGTTGCGATAGAAGAAAATACTTTAGAAAGACGCGCGATAAATCTGGCCAACCTTTTAATATCTTCGGAAAAAATAGCTTACGAAAAAGATGGCAAAATCATGAGAGGTATTCTTGATTCCGAAAAACTTGAAAATATTTTTTCACGAGAGTACATTTTTCTCTCTCAAGAATTGAAAACTAAAAATATAGGGATAGGTTATCCAAATTCGATAATACTAGTTAGAGTTTTGGATTTGGAAGAATGTGATAGTTCAGGAAATTGTAAAGGTTGGGCAACTCTACTTTCTGGTCCAATTTCTTTGGAAGGTACTTCAATAAACAAGTTTTTGAAGTGTTTGTCGGAGCACGTTAAGCTCGATGTTGGTTCAATATTCAGATGGGCAGTTGGTGGAATAGTTCTCGGTTTATGGCAACCGTGGGACGTAAAGAATTGTGTTCAAAATACCATGCCAGCAAACGTGAAAGCTATATTCACAACTTCGAAAATTTCTTCCCAAGGTTTACCTGTGATGATAAAGTATCCAAACGGTGAATTACATCTAGGTAGAATTTCGGTAGCAATCGGTGAGTTTTTATGAAAGGTATTTTACCCATAACAATCGCAATCCTTGGTGTTATGGCAACTTCTACTATTTTTATTTCTTTAACATTACCAATTTTAGTTTTGAAATATCATTTGAACATAAATTTGAAACAAGAATATGAATATCAAGATTCACAATTGATCTTGTTAACTTTAGTATCATCCAAATACAATGAAAGCTATTCGATGTATCAAGTTTTTTCGGAAAGAGATTCGAATGGTTTTAATGATGATATGAAGGATAAAGTATATCATGTGATAGAAACTTTATCCATGTCAAGATGTTTTAAGATCGTAACAGAGAAAGAAGTGATTTTGAATTCGAACTGCAATCCAAAGAAGAACGTGGGTGAAATATACATATTTAAACCCTACAATGAACGTGAGCTCGTGGAAGAGTTAATACTGGTGTATGAATGAAGGGTGTTATAGAGATAGCATTAGTTGCTGTAGCTATATTGATCTTGTTAGAGGGATTTTTCTTGAACGTTTTCATAGGAAAACAAATAACTCTTAAACAAACGGCTAAAGAACTAGAGATAATTAAAGCCGTTAACAAAATGGAATCTGTTAAAAGAGGATTACCTTACTCACTTTATTATTCTTTCGAAGAAGCTTTGAAGAGAAGTGGATATTCTTCATTTTCTCAAGTACAAGATTTGGAAGGATTTGAAAAGAACATTTCGATTATCTTCAACGAATACATGGAAGAATTGGAAGAAAAAGCTGGTGTGAAAATATCTATGGGTAAAATAAAGATAATTCCAAACGGAAACGAACTCGTACTCCAATTTTCTTCTCCAAGTAGTATGAAGTACGAATATTCTTCTAACGACTTTTCTTTCACAATTCTAGATAATCCCAACGTGACGATAATTTTAAGGAATGGTTTTTTTGTAGAAAATATTTAAGTAATGGAAACAAAATTTAAAATATGAAGGGATTGACAACAGCAGAAATAATTGGGATAATTTTGGCAGTAATAGCTGTGATAGTTGCTATATACATCATGTGGGTAAAAGGATGGATTCCTTTTCTATCTCCTGTAGATGAATCAACTTGTAGGACAAATTTGATCAAAGCATGTGAAGGTACAATCAAGTGGGATGGAAGAGAATTGGAGGGAGATAACATAAAGTTTTTCAGAAAATGCTTAAAATTCTACTCTGACATACAAAAAACATATTTAGAGAATTGTCTAGAGGATCCACAAAACCAGTGTGATGCTTTTTGTGCAACTCTTTATTGAATTTCTTCAACTTTCATACATTCTTCAGTTCTTGTGTAAGGTACGATTTCCCCAGAGTAAAAATCTATTTCCCTTTCATACTCAAGTTCCAGTAAAACATGAACGTATGAAAGAGATTCTTTAACTATTTCTCTTTCTTTCACGTTTTCCTTTTTCAAAAGTTCACAAAGTCCACTTTCAGAAACAGTCTCATAAATTTTATCCCAATTCGTACTCCAAAAAACATATCCTCGCTCAGTTATGTTAGGTTTAACTTTGTAGCAGTAATTATTTATGAAAGAATAAGTAACGTTGTTAACTTCAATAACTTCTTTATTTCTCAAATCTATCAACGTTGTTTTAACGAAAGGTGGTTTAAGTGTACACAATTTTCCACCAATTTCAGATCCAGATTTAAGAGTTCCTGGTAAAATTTCTTCCAAACTTCTGCAACTAATCACTTCAGTTCCAACTTCTTCTAATAGCTCGATTTCTTTTTCTTTGTCTATCGTATGAATAACTGTTTTTTGTGGCAAGACTTTAAAATTATTTAAGCGTATTTCACCACCAAAATTCTGAAAAGTGACGAACATAGAAACATCTTCCCTGTATCCATGAATTGTTGCTACATATGGATTTGGGATGAACTCTATTATTACCCTTAAAGGGCCTTGTATCAGCTCGGTTGCACGTACAGGATTAACGATTTTTTCTGAGTAGTACAAGCTTGAATTACCCAAAAAGAATCCTGTATGTTTAATATTCATTTTCACTTTCAAGGGATTTCGTGAACAAGTGGCCAAGTTCCAATCAACACATGCACACTGGAAAACATCTAATTTCGTGCAACTTGCTTTTGGATTTTCACAAGGTTTTCCTCGAGAGCAAGGTACTTTATCTTCAGGCAAACCAGTAGCAATGGATATTTGATCAGTAGTGTACGGACAAGTTCCTTTTCCAGTATACATTTCATTTGGATTGAGGAAAACAACATCTTGGTAAAACTCTCTTGGTTTAAGAGAAGAGATTTTTTGGTTGAAAGGTTGAATGAATTCTATGTTAGAACCGTAATAGCTTACAATGGAAGGTTTTATTAAGAAATTTATATCCCTGTCATACAAATTTGTGATCACGAAAGTAAATTCGTATGGGTTTCCTCCGTAAAGTGTTGAAGGTGTTTCTATCCTTACTGTTATGCCACCAGCAACTGGTATCTTCACTGTTTTTATAGGATCAACCTTTACTTCCCTTGGTTTACAGATTGATGTTCCGTACATGAACGGAATTTGCTTGCAGAACTTGTAATAATTTGCTGGGCTTAACAATGGTATCAAGATGAACATTAATATTGATGTTATTACTGTAATGACAACTATGTAAATCTTCCAATCTTTTATCATAGGTATTAAGGTTAAGTAGAAAGTAAGGACTATGAAAAAAGTTGCAACCGCACCAAGGGTTCCGAATCTAGCCGAAATTATCCAAAAACATGCTTGAGAACCACAGTTTAAAGATGAAGACAGTATTAACAATATTGCAAAAAAAATTATGCAGAATACGATGTTTACGATCACATCTGTACCAGGAAAAACTTTGGCAAATACTATGATGATTATCAAAATTACAAGTATTATTATGAAGAGGATCAAGTAGGTTGTGGCTATTTGTTGGATTACAAAAGGAAAAAATATTAAGAAAGTGGCTATGAAGGCGAAGAAAAGTTTGAACAATAAACCCTTGCCCGTTTCCACTTTTTTCTCTATTTTTTCGTCTACTCTTTTTACTTTACTCAACAAACTTTCGAGTTTTATTTTTTCCTCAACTATCTTTACTTTACTCAACAGGCTGTCAATTTTTTCTTTTACCAAGGATGAAATCTTATTCATCAATTCCTTGACCATTTAAATAATTTTTTGTTTCAGAAATAGTTAAATTTCATCCTTTGCTAAATAACTTCAATTTTACCTTTAACTTTATCCAAGTAAGTATAACTCAATAAGAAATTAACTTGGAAGTCGGTATAATTCTGGATATCGTCTTTATTTACTATTAATCTACAAACAATACTCTTGTTTTTGTTAGAAATTTTTATCAATTCACCATCACGGAAATCGCAATTTAAAGTTGAGGTTGTTGCGAATTCGAATCTTAAATATCCTTTATCCCTTTCAAAAGGCGGGTAATTGCTGAAATCAGTGTAAACTTCTCCCGATCCTACATTCTCTATCTCCAAGACGAAAGGAAATGTTTCAATGTATTTAGTTAAGATGAAAGGTTGCTGAACGTTAACGTTCAGCTTCACAGGAGCGTTTTTGCTTGAATTGAAATAGATTACGGCCGATTTTTCTTTTATTTTTTTACTTTCTTCAGGTTTAAGTGTGTTTAAATAATCGTTATCGTAAACCCTCAACTTCAAATTTGCTTTCGTGCTCATGAAATAAAAAATGTTAGCAACTGGTGTGAAAGTTTTGTTTTGTGATGGTGAATAAGCAACCCAAGAAAATTTGTACAAGTCGTTTGGCCTAAGAACTTTAAGTTCTTGTAATTCTTTTTCGACTTGCCAGTTGGTTAAATTTGTCAAGTGAACTTTTATATTTTCAGCATCTTCAGAAGCCAAGTTCTTCATAGTTAAAATGAAAGTTGTTGGCATTGTAGCTGGAACTTTCTTAGCAGATGTTAAAGTTGCACTCAAACCAACTTCAGAAATTTTTTTCTCCCCGCTTTGAATGCAGCCTGACATAAAAATTATCAACAGTAGCAAAATGAAAAAAATCCTCATATAAGATATTTCTAAACGGTTAGATTTATGTTTTAAATTTTAACTCTTAATTATGGGGTCAGAAAGTTTGGAAGAAGTTTGCGAAATACTTGAAATAATAGCTGATAACTACGAAAAGCCAGAAGATGCTATACAAAAACTTTCAAGCATGAGAAACGCACCTAAAAGTGTTGAAGGGATTAAAACTTACCTTCAACAGCTTGGTGAAGCCCTGATCTTAAGAGAGTTGGGAGTTGAGAGTATTTTTCCAAACGTAGGGTATGATGAGATTGTGGAAAAATTGAAATGGCCTATCAAGAAAATTTTCGAGAAAAGTGGAAGAAAATTTATATTGGTGGGAGAAGTTAAGGATAAAATGGTAGGTATACACCCTTTCATCGTTTATTTTTGTGATAGCTTGAAAGGTGATTATCTTCTAGAAGATGATCACCTCTACAAGAAAATCGATGTTGTCGTGTCTCATGGGCCAAAGTTGATGGGTTTTGAAGGTGTGGAAATTTATTTACCTTTGATGTTTTTAGAAGATCCTTGGAATTTTTACATAGCTTTTAACGAAAAAGACCTGGATTACTTGGGCTTAAGAAGTGAAGAAGAAAGAAATGAAATTACAGCGAATTACAGGATAAAAGAACGTTTGGACTCTTTATCCATTGAAATATTAAAACCTGAAGAACCCAGTTTGAAAGTCATTTTAAACCTCCCAGAAATTTTTTCAGAGATAAAAGAAGATGTGAATGAATTG
>JAWBTN010000020.1:0-12476 GCA_039000415.1 Candidatus Aenigmatarchaeota archaeon
CTCTTATAAACGTAAGCCTTCTCTGTTTTCTCCATTCTAACTTCCTTTTTTATTACTTGCTTCCAGCCTTATAATTTTTTGAAAAACTTGTTTCTTTCAGAATAACTTTCAAATTTCCCGGACTTTACTGAAAAACAAATTAAGATAGCTTTTTTTCCTTTCATTTCCTTCCCTTTTTTAGATTATTTAAACACTAACTAATTGTTCTGAAAACTATTTAAAGTTTACTTTTTCTTTTAATGGTATGAGTTATGCTATACCTTTGATAGAAGATTTGAAAAAGAAAAGAGTGAGGATAGTTAAGAGTTGTGGGTATTTTAATAGAAGTAACTTTCCTGAAAATTTTGAAGTAAAGGTGCTTGAAAGCGGTAGCAATTACGATTTGAACATAACTTTCTTTTCAGGTTATCCAATTTCTAAGGCAGAGTTTGATTGTAAATCAGTTGAAATAGAAGTTGAGGAAGGGATAAAAGGAATTTTTCCTCATGAGTTTGATGTAGAAATTTCTGAAACTCTTAAAGTTTTGGTAAGATATTTTGAAAAAGTAAAAAGAGAAGAAATGAAAACCTTTAGAGATTATCTAAAGAGCTTTGGCTATAAAAGTGTTAGGTTTAGGCTAGGAGCAAAGTAACTTTTATTTTAAAATAAATCAAAAGAAAAATTATGAAACCTTTGCTTGCCAACCTAGGCTTTGTTCTTCAGTTTGCAGGCTTCTTTATTCTTATTCCGATAATCGCTGCTTTTTACTTGAATGAAAATCAAGCTTTAACCCCTCTTTTCATTACTTCTGTTTCCCTGCTTGTTTCTGGTTTTTTCCTTAACGCCTTGTGTGAGAGAAAAGTTTTGAGCTTTAAAAATTCTTGTTTATTACTTGTTTTGGTATTCTTAATTCTTCCCTTGTTTACCTCAATTCCTTGCCAATACCTTAACCCCTTAGAAATTTCTAACCCTGTAGAAAAATTTACAGTTTGTTATTTTGAAAGTGTTTCAACTTCAACAACAACAGGCTTAACTTTCATGAAAAACGCTTCCCTTTCAAAATCTTTGATTCTTTATCGCAGCGTTATCCAGTGGGTTGGAGGTATTGGCTTAATCTTTATTCTCTTAAGCTTTTTTTACCCAGCTGACTTTGCAGATAGAATTAGCAAGCTTATAGATATTGATAAAATAACAGAGCAAATCAAAAAGTCTTTTGTTATAGTTGTTTTAGCTTATGCTGTGTTGACGATTATTTTCACAGCAATGTTTTTCTTTTTGAATTATGGCGATCTGATAGATAGCGCTTCCCTTATAATGAGTACAATAGTCACCGGAAGCTTGCCGATTCAAACAATTCCTGAAAGCTTGATTTTGAAAGCTCTTTTGATAGTGGTTATGATAATAGGTGCGACAAACTTCTGGGTTATTTATAAGCTCTTCTACATAGGAAGAAAAAGGCAAATAACTAAAGAGTTTGAAGTTTTTATTCTTATAATTCTTCTCGCAACTTTCTTTGTTTTCGCTTTTTCAAACTTAGATTTGTTTTCATCACTTTTCCATGTGGTTAGCACTTCCTCAACTACTGGCTTAAGCTATGTTGATTTTAACAGAATTGCTTCTCCTAATTTAGTTCAATCGTTGAAAATGATTTTCATTCTTTTGATGTTTGTTGGAGGTTGCGCTTTTTCTTCTGCAGGAGGAATAAAAATAAAAAGAATTATTCTCCTTTTTAAATCGATTCCGATTCTTGTTAAAAGAGAAATAACCAAAAAAGATGAAAAATTAGTTTATGAAGGGAGTGTTGTTGAAGATTCTGAGCTTATGAAGCACTTCTTAACTATTATACTTTCAGTTTTCATAATTTTCCTTTCAGCTTTTATTTTTACTTTTTACGGTTTTTCTTTCGAAGATTCTATTTTTGAGAGCTTGTCAGCTTACAGCACAGCAGGAATTTCCATAGGAATAACTTCTCTTTCTTTACCTTTAGAGTTAAAATGGCTTTTGATATTTCTTATGATTGCAGGAAGAGTAGAAATAATGACTTTGGTTATTGGGTTAAGTGGAATTAAAGATTAGATTTTTGTTATTTCTTTTAATCTTTTTTCGGCTTCTTCCTTTCCAACTTCTTTTGCCCAGTAGCCAAAAAGTTTTTCGCCAACTATTGTTTTTTGTATTGCTGTATTAGCTACTTTCTTAAAATCTTCTATTGCACAACCATAAACAAAAGATTCTATCGCAAACCTTTTTTCGAAACCATAAAGTCTTCGAGAAAAATGAACGCTTCCTCTTTCTGTTATAACTTTTAAACCTACATAATTTCTTTCAACTTTGTAAAAATTTTTAATCTCGTTTTCTAATTCTTTCATTTCTTCTTCGCTTAAATTGAAAGGAAAAAGCAAGCATTTTTCGTCAGCCCTAAAAATTATCCCATACTTTTCTAAACTTTTTCTACCATCTTTTATTAGCTGGGACATGAAAATTAAAAAGAAAGTTAAAAACTTAAGCTTTTCTCAAAACAAAAGATTAGCATGGGTTTGGAAGAAATTAGAAAGGAAATTGAAGAATGCAAAGAATGTAAAAAGGGAAAGTTTGGCTTGGCTGTTCCTGGAGAAGGAAACCCTAAGGCTAAAATTTTCTTCTTGGGAGAGGCTCCGGGAAAAGAAGAAGCAAAAACAGGAAAGCCTTTTGTTGGAAGAGCAGGAAAATTTTTGACAAAAGTTTTGAATGAAATAGGGATAAAAAGAGAAGAAGTTTTTATTACTTCGCCTGTAAAGTACTACCCTGGAAAAAGGGCTTTAACTAAGGAAGAAATAGAGCATGGTATGACTCATACTTTAAAGCAAATTGAAGCGATAAACCCAAAAATAATTGTTTTGCTCGGAAATGTTGCTTTAAAAGGTCTATTTCCCGAGAAAAAGCTAAAAGTTTCGGAAGTTCATGGAAAAATTTTGAGAAAAGGAAACAGAATTTGCTTTCCAACTTTCCATCCTGCTAGCGCGATGAGGTTTCCAAAAATAAGAAAACTTATGGAAGAAGATATGGAAAAGTTGAAAAAGATTTTAATTAAGCTAAACAAAAAAATAAATTCTTTTTCGACTAAATTTTAAAAAAGTGGAAGAAAGAGAAAAGCTTGTTTCTGAAGTAAAATCAGCTTTAGATAGAATAGAGAGAAAAAACAGCTATAAGGTAAAAGGTAAAGATTTGAAAGAAATTTTTAATTATTTGTTGAGAATTAAAGATTCTATAGAAGCTTCAAACCTTCCTAAGGAAGAGAAAAATGTTTACAAATCAAGAATTTATCAGGTTTTAAAATGTAACCAATACAACCTAGAAAAAGCAAGCGAACAAGTAGCTAGAAAAGGTTTAAAGGATGTTTGTTTTTGTTTAAAAGAAATTGCTGTTACTTTGGAAAAAAATTCTTACGTGAAAGTCAAAAGTACTTCAAAATAAAGCTTTTGATTTTTTTGTGCTTGTTCAAGTGAATCAAAATTTTTTGGGTAATTTTATCTATCTGCTTTTCAAAAACTCTGGAAATTGCTAGGGAAATGATGTAAACGAAAGTACCTATTATTATCGATTGAATCCAGTTTATTTTTCCTAGAATAAAAACTATTGCTGGGAAAATTATTCCACCTACGCAACCCATCAAGTAGCTTCTGACTATAAAGTAAAGCCTTTCTTCCTGACTTTTTGCCATATTTAATTATTTGGATCAAAAAAATAAGAGTTTAGAGCAAATTTCTTTTCTTTAAATCTTCCCTTATCAAATCCCTTATGTAATCAGAAATAGTTGTGTACTCAATTTTAATTATTTTCTCGTTTATTATTTCAAAAAATTTTTTCGGTATTTTTGAGGCTACTGTTACTGTTTCTAATTTGAATTCTTCAGGCTTTTTTCTCTCTTCCAAGCAAAAGACCTATAAGTTTACTATGGTAAACCTATTTAAATCTTTAATTCCACATTTTATTTTTTATGGCAAAGGTAGCTTTAAGAGTATTAGATCCTGTTGATGAAAATGCTGAAACGCAAGTTATGCTTGAGTTTTTGCCTGAGATAAGAGTGATATGTAACAATAAAATAAGGGCAGGGATTTTACATTTGCTAATAAATTCCCCTGAAAGTTTGCATGCGATGCAAGTTGAGGAACTTTGTTTTAAACTTGGAATTAAGCCTTCGGTTTGCATTCATCATCTAGAAAAGCTAGCTGATTGGAAGCTTGTAGAAGTTAGAAAAAGTAGAAAGTATGGGGAAAAAAGCAGAAGAAGCATTTGGGGTTTGAACTTAAAGTATCCTAACTGGATTTTGGAATGCTATAGAAACATAAGGAATTATTTCTTTACTGAAAAGGAATTGGAAGAGATAACTAGTAAAAACAAAGCTTTTAGAAATTTTAAAAGCTTATAAGCTTTTTGTCAGAAAATTGTCATAATCTTGTAGCATTTTTGTAGCATTTGGTTTAATAAACTTACTTCTTCTTAGTAATAATAAGCTGATTGGATGAATAGTAAAGCTTTAGCTAAGGGTATAGCGAAAATTTCTCTTATAGTTTTTGCTTTATTTTTATTTGGGTTTTTTGTTTTGAATTTTGTTCTACCTGTTTTGGCTCCTGAAGGAGAGACAAGAATTTGGACAGATAAGTTAGAGTATTCCCCTGAGGAAACTGTTTTGATTTCAGGTTCAGGTTTTAATTCTGGTTCAACTATTAGCATAAATGTTACAAGGCCAGACGGTGTTGATATTTGTCCTGTTGAAGGAAGATGTGGCGAGTTACCAATCACAGACGAATCAGGTTCTTTTTCAAATTATGCTTACAAGCTGAACGGAATTTTAGGGACTTATACTGTTGAAGCAAGTGACGGTATAAACATAGCAACAACAAGTTTTAGTGATACTGCTCCTAGAATCTATACGATAATTGTACAAGAACCAACACCTGGCTCTACTGTTATCAACCCAGTTGATATCAAAGGTATTTGGCATGTTATACGACCTGAGGGACAAGTATGGCAGTACGAGGTTCAAGTAAATTGGGGTGATGGAACTGTAAATGATGCTATTAATATAAATAGAACTAAAACAGGTGGTGGGCAACAAGATGAGGTATTTTATGGAAATTTCAGTACATTACCATTGATAGGATGTAATGACAACGACGGAAAAGATGATTGTAACAGAGGAACATTTTCGCATAATTATGGAATTAGTCATCTCTGTAAGCAAGTCAATGTTACAGTGAAACTATACCATGGACAACCACCAGGTGCAGAACAGTCAGGAGATGCAATGGTAAGTTTCATTTTAATTCCTGGAATACAAGAGATTTGTAATAATGGAGTGGATGACGATTGTGATAATTTAGTGGATTGTGCTGATCCGGATTGTGTAAATGATCCGTATCGTCAGCCGCAATGTGGTAATGGTGTTTTAGAAGGAAACGAGCAATGCGAACTTCCAAATACTACTAATAATGCTTATTGTTCTCAAACAACACAAGAATGTTCTGGTTATAAGCTAGGAACAAGGGACGCTTATGGTAATTGTGATGCTGCTTGTGGATGTGTTTATGATAGCTTTTCTTTCAGTTGTGTGAAAGGTCAATGCGGAGCAGAATGTGAGAAAGACGAGGATTGTAAGGATTATTGTGAAGGAAATGTTAGGTTTTATGGTGGAAAATGTCAAAGCAATTGTACTTGTTCATATTCTCAGATGAGTTGTGACGATGGAATTGAATGTACCATCGATTCTTGCGATGCTCTACAAGGTTGTATTCATACGCCAAATAATTCCCTTTGCGATGACGGAAATCCATGCACAGAAGATATATGTGATGTTCAACAAGGCTGCCAACACACTTTATTCGATACCAACGGACCAACTACTTCAAATGTTTTTGTCAGCCCGCTGTTTAACAACGGCATTTTCAACTTTACAGCTCATGTAGAAGACGAATGCTCCAACATAAAGGTTGCCAGATATTACATAGGTGCTGGCAGTTATGGGAGATGCATAGATTCTGACCCATTTCTAGTAATTGGTAATATGTCTCCTGCGGATGGAAGTTACGATGAACTAATAGAGGATGTCTATGTAAACAATGCAGGCTTCTTCCACGATGGTGTAAATTTTGTATGTGTAAAATCTCAAGATGTAGCAGACAACTGGGGCAATTGTGTCTGTACTTACTTTGAAACAGACATAGAACCTCCAGAATGTCCTTACAACATTTATCTTAACGATGTACTAAACCCAAGAGAATATTTAGTTTGCGGAAATAACTCATGGCTTAATGCAACAGTTTGTGATGACCAGTCACCAATACAAGGCGGAGAATATTTTGTTGATTACAACCTTAGCGCAGGAGTTCCTGCTCCATGGTCTGGATACTGGATGAATCCACTTTACAATTTCCAGTCTAACGGTTTGTTGTGTGCTATAATAGGGGCTGAAGTTGATGTATCAAGCCTCTCTGAAGGAACTCATTACATAAACCTGAGAGGCAAAGATATAGTAGAAAACTGGGGTAAAATGTTACAATGCGGACAGAACATTTCTTTTGTCAAAGACACTTTAGCACCACAAACAACCAAAACCTTAACTCCAGCAGGAGGAGTTTCACATTCTTGCGAACAAAGTGAAATAGATGCTGCTAATTTGCCTCAAGGTGTTTCACTAACAGACGGTTGCCAATTTGTAAAAACAGGAACACAGATAACTCTCCATGCCGAAGATCTTGACCCACAACAAACAGGCGAACATGCTGATAAAACTAGAATACATTGGAAAGTTTGGTATAAGGTAAATCCAAATGACCCATGGGTTATTGACCAAGAAGGAGTTGGAGATGAGAATCAAGACGTAACTATCACATTAACTAAAGATTCTTATCATTTGGTTGAATACTGGGCAGTTGATGCTTGTGGTTGGGAAGAAGTTCATCATTTTGAATTGGATATTGTTGACAACAAACCACCTATTCTGACAAAGGAAATAGGTGATCCTAAACTGCCGGTAGAAGATGGTAAATGGTACATAACACAGAACACGATGATAACATTGAACTGTGTTGATGACATGCCACATCCATCGGACCACGTAACAATTTATTACCGATACAAAGTAGATAATGGTCAATACACAGATTGGATAACATACACTGGACCTTTCCACTTTAATGAAGACTCTCTTCATACTTTAGAATACAAGTGTGTGGACATTCTTGGGAATACAGCTGGACCTTATGTAGAGTATGATTATGTTGATTCTGTACCACCAACGACTACAAAGACTTATGGTCAGCCTCTTGTTGTGGCGCAAGGTGGCTATCCAAAGTGGATAAACTCGAGCACACCGATAACACTCACAGCAACGGACGGCGGGGAGATTTGTGCGGTAGGCGTTGACAAGATTTACTGGAGGAATACTGTTGTACTTAATGAGACAGCATGTTATAATCCAAACATATGTGCTCAGCAACAAGGCACAGGCAACTTCCAAGAATACACCGGTCCAATTTACAAGTCAGAAGAATCC
Source organism: Candidatus Aenigmatarchaeota archaeon (assembly GCA_039000415.1). Taxonomy (GTDB): domain Archaea; phylum Aenigmatarchaeota; class Aenigmatarchaeia; order CG10238-14; family SCSR01; genus JAVZGQ01. The sequence goes on from JAWBTN010000020.1 coordinate 7,511, forward strand.
TGTCACTTGATAGAATATTATGCTGTTGATAAGCTAGGCAACACAGAATCTGTCAAAAAACAATGTGTATTCGTAGAGAATACGCCACCTATTTCGCAGAAATCATTAGGAACTCCAAAGCACGAGTGTACAGAAGAGGAAAAGTCACAATATGGAATTGATGATTGCTGGTTTATGACAGACGAAACTCCCATAGAACTTTCTTGTGTTGACCAACAACCTCATCCAGTAGATGACGTGAAGATCCACTATAAGATTGAGTGGAAGATGAATTGGGAAGATAATTGGCAAACTGTAAAAGAAGAAACTGTTGGCAATTATACTAAATTCTATTACGAAGATTTACCAAATTATGAATCATTCCACAGACTTACTTGGTACTGTGTCGATGCTCTAGGCAATAAAGAGCAGGAGCATGTAGAAGTAGACATAGTCGACACCAAGCCACCGGTTTCAACTAAATCAATAGGTGAGCCTAAGCATGAATGTACCCAATCAGAACAATCAGCCTACTATTCCGGCTTGCCTAATCCAACAGATGGTTGCTATTTCATAACACAGCAAACTCCGATAACCTTGAGTTGTTCAGACCAACAACCTCACCCAGTAAATCATGTTAAAATCTACTACAAAGACTGGATTGTTGGGCAACAAGAGCCTGAATGGACGATAGTAAACAGCGAACAAGTAACTATAACAAAGACCCAAGATTCGGCTCATATACTTAAATGGTACTGTGTTGACGAACTAGGTAACGAAGAGCAACTGCACACAGAATATGATATAGTTGATACCAAACCACCAATTATAACTAAAACGATTATAGGTTCAAGTTACGGCAATTGTCCACCAGAAGCAAGCCAAGTAAGCTTCCTTTACGCAGATAATTTTGAAGGTGTTGATAGTACTACAGGATTATCTACAACTGATAATGTTGTAAATCTTGGTAAATCAACCCTCAGCATTCTTTCTGGCCACGGAGCAGTAACAGGTTTTAAGAATGGTGGTCTAGGAAACTTAACTCACAGAGGTACAAGAGGTTTAGGCGTATATCCAGGTGAGATTGACGAGGTAGACGACCCAGAGAAAATCGAAATAACATTTGATAGAGCATATGCAATCGATTATGTTGAATTGAGAAGCTTGTATGCAGGAGAATGCAATGGTGGTGGAGAAAAGGCTCATATCCGTTATTACTTGAATGAAAACTTAGTTGGTAGTGAAGATCCTGTTGGTGTTCAGACAGGAGGGAACGGCATTTGGAGTAAAAGTTATACGACGCCTATTGTTGCCGACAAAATTGTATTTTACGCAGAAAAAGATGGCTGCTCCGAATTTGCAGTTGCAAAAATTGGTTTGATCGATGAATGCTACATAGACGGCTCGACAACCATTCATGTAGAAGCAACAGACCCAGAACCTCACCCAGTGAATCATGTAACATGTGACTGGGATTATACAGTAACTGACGGCCAGAAACAAGGACAAGGTCAAACAGGAGTAACCCCACCATTCGACATAACCTTCCCAGAAGAATCTACGCATAACCTAACAATCACATGTAGAGATGCTCTAGGCAATTCAGTAACTGATTTAGAAACATTCATCGTAGATAAAACACCACCAACTACCACTAAGACCTACGGTACACCACTTGTCACAACAGATAGTGGCTACCCGAAGTGGATAACATCGCAAACACCAATCACACTATCAGTCGAGGATACAGGCACACACAAATCAGGAATAAAGGCAACATACTACAGAGTAACTCAAGTTAGCGATAGCTTTTGTGAGAGCCAAGCGGCTTGTGAAGAAGCAACAGGCTCAGGCTCATGGCTAACTTACACAGAACCATTTACAATCAAAGACGACTCCTGTCACTTGATAGAATATTATTCAGTTGATAATGTTGATAAGGCTGAACAAATAAAGAGACAGTGTGTTTATGTTGATAACAAAGCACCAATTTCAGATAAAACAATAGGCGAACCAAAGGTAGAATGCATAGAAGAAATTTGCGACTGGTACGTCACACAACAAACAGAAATCAATCTATCCTGCTCAGATCAACAGCCACATCCGGTTAATAGAGTTAAAATCTACTACAAGATAGACTGGAAAGAAAACTTAGAAGACGAATGGACAGAAGGCTCGTGGATAGAAGATTCTAATTTTGTGAGCATAAAGTATTCTCAAGACTCGTTCCACAGACTTACTTGGTACTGTGTCGATGCTCTAGGCAATAAAGAGCAGGAGCATGTAGAAGTAGACATAGTCGACACCAAGCCACCAATAACAACAAAGTCTGTCGGCCAGCCACAATACCCATGCGGTGAAAACTGCTTGTACATAACAAGCAGCACAGAAATAACCTTGAGCTGTTCAGATCAACAGCCACATCCAGTAGACCAAGTTAAAATCTACTACAGGTACTACTTAGAAGGTGGAGAAAAGCCTGAATTTACTGAAGTCGATGGTAGTCAAGTAACTTTCAAGATACCAGAAGACTGCAGGCATATTGTTGAATACTACTGTGTAGATGCCCTAGGCAATGAAGAACAAACAAAAACAGAAATAGATGACGTAGACAACAAACCACCAGAAATAAAATTGTGGGTTAGCGATTGTGCTATACACTGTGGAAAGACGGTGAAGATTTATGCTAATGTTACTGATGAAAAGGTTGGTGTGAAAAGAGTAAACATAACAATACACAAAGGCTGTATCAGTACTTATAAGTACCAGATAGATTTGGTATACAATCCAGAAACAGGATTGTACGAAGGTAGCTGGACGCCGAGTTGCTGCTTACAAGAAGGCACTTACTACATAGATATAGAAGCTGTGGATAAACTAAATAACAAAGTATTTTTGGATAACAAAGCTTTTGTTAATCTTGACAACACCAAGCCCATAATTCATTGGATTTTCTCAGGAAAAGACTGGGTTGGCTATGGAACAACATTCTACGTAGCGGCTGAAGTAAGCGATAATTCGCTTTCATTCAAAGAAATTTGTGAACCAGAAATAACTTGCATAGCAAGAATAGTTGACAATACAGGCAAGGAGAGTGTACTTGATGGTAATTTAACTTTTGATAGAAGAATAGGCAAATGTACAGGTTTTGTTACAGTTAACGAAACGTTTAACGAAAGCCCAGCAAACCTTTATGTTGATGCTTGGGATAGTGCAGGTAATTACAGAGATAAAGTTTCTATACTTATAGGAATAGACAACACGCCTCCAATAAAAGTTTCATTTGAAACCAATCCTGAGCAAGGTTCAACAATAAAATCCGGCCAGAGAATTTGGTATAGAATAACCTTTGAGCAAGACATGTCTGGAATAGTTAGTCCATGCTACATAAGCATAAACGAAACAAGATGGGATGCTTCACCAATAATAGGAAACGAATGCTCAGGCTATTATGACGTTCCATTCGGTTTGCCTGATGGTATTGTAAAGTTTATGATTAAAGTTCAAGATGAAGCTGGAAACTGGCTTACTGATAGCATCAATTTCATGCTTGATAACACTCCACCAACAATAGAATTATTACAGCCACAAGATGAAGATACTTACGATTCATTAGTTCCGATAGAAATAAACATAACAGATGAAATTTCACCAATAGCGAGTGAAACAGTTCAGTACAGGGTTTTCGAACCACCAGCATGGTATAGTCCAATCTATTGCTTCTTTGGAATTTGTCCTTACGATAGTGGTTGGAGAACAGCAACATACAACAGTACAACTGGAACTTATCAAGATATGTTTGATGCAAGCGAACTAGAAGAAGGTAAGTTTTATTTCTTATCGATAAGAGGTTGTGATTCCCTTTACGACCCAGTATTGTTTACTGTTAATTCAGTAGATCCTTACCATTGTGCCATGAGGTGATTCTATTACAAACAACAAAAAACTTTTATTTTTAACTGTGATTTCTCTCTTTCTTTTTTGTAGTAACGCTTATGCTTTTTGTATAGATAGAACTCCGCCCTCAGCACCAAAAAACTTGAAAATTTACGATAGTCCTTATGATTCTGATGGGAACATAACTCTAGTTTGGGATCCTGCTACTGATGGACCATGCAACACTTCTGCCGTAGCCTATTATAAAATTTATAGAAGTGATGATGGCACAAATTTTGTTTTGATAGGAATAACTAATTCAACAAGCTTTGACGACTTTTCTTCTTTGCCTGAAGGAAAGTATTGGTACAAAGTGACAGCAGTTGATAATGTAAAAGACAAGCCTCATGAAGGAGAAGGAATAATCGAGTCTGTGATTGTGGGCCTAGCTCCATCTTCTCCTCCTCAAAGCGGTGGAGGTTCTGGTGGTAGTTCTGGAGGCTATTCAACTTCTAGCACCCAAGAAAGCCAAACTCAACCAAGTGAAGAAGAGGTTCCTGAGCAGCCTCAAATTCCTGAAAGTGAAGGTGAAACATTACCTCCAATAGAAGAGATAGGAGAAGAAAAAGAAGAAGCAATAACACAAGCACCAACTTCCTCAATAACAGGCTTTTTTGCCTTACTTTCAAACCCAGTTTATGCCTTAAGCTTTATCCTAGGATTAATCGCAGTTGTAATCCTAGTTTTAACCTTATTCATTTCAAGAAGAAAAAAATAACTCATCTTTTTTCGATTTTCTTGAATTCAAAGTAAGAGTAAACTACAGAGTAAAAACAAGCAAAAAGGATTGGTAAAATCAAGAAGTAAAAAGCAAGGTTTTCAAAAAAGAAGCCAAGCAAAGAAATAAAGGCTGCGATTTTAATTAGCTTTCCACCAAGCTTGTGAGTTTTGTTCCAAACTTTTTCACTGCTTAAAGTCCAAGGTGTTCTTATTCCAACAAACCAGTTCCTTTTTGCGTTTTCAACCAAAACTCCTGTGTAGAAGAAGAGAACAGAAAAGGCGGGAACTAAATTTTTAACCATGTTAAAATTGAAGCCAAGGTTCCAAATAA
>JAWBTN010000021.1:0-11930 GCA_039000415.1 Candidatus Aenigmatarchaeota archaeon
AAACTTTTTCCTTGAGCTAAAAAATCTTGCGTTTCTTTATCAGGAGCATGTAAACTGAATTTTACATGGTCCCACCCAATTCTAACAAGCGTTTTTATCATTTCTTCCGAGAAAAGTGTTCCATTAGTACAAATATAACCAAACATTCCATATTCTTTCACCTTTTTCATCACTTCAAGAATGTCCCTTCTCATCAAAGGTTCACCACCACCAATTATCCTTATTTCCTCAACTTTCAGCTTACTAGCTTCTTCCAAAATTCTTTTGTATTCACCCAAAGTTAACTCATTTACAGAATCTACTTTTTTACCGAATCTCCAGCAGAAAAGACAATTCAAATTACATCTTAAAGTTGGGCTTAGTTCTATACTGAAAGGATAGTCTCTTTTCCCCCTCGCCCAATTCAACAACCTTTTTATTTTTTCATCCATAATTTCAACTCTTCCCTTATTCTTCTGTTTTCAAAAACTTGACCTGCATTACAAATAGAACAATATTTTGAAAATCTTTTTTCTCTCATATTTTTCCTTATTTTTTCAAAAAATTCTCCAAACCAAATCTCCTTTAAAGATTTATCTTTAACATTCTCTTCCTTTTCATCGTAAAGGCAACAAGGTTGAGCAGTACCATTTGTTTTTATAACAAGATGCCACCATGGTTCGTAACAAACTAAAGAGAGAAAATTTTTTGATTCACTTTCTTTCTCCAAAATCTCTTCCATTTTATTTGATTTTTCTATAAAATCAAAAGTTAACAGATCGACATCAGTCCAAATACTAAAAGTTTCTGCTAATTTCTTGGCAGTTTTGACATGTTTATAAAATTCTATCATCTGACTCTTTTTTAGTTTCAATTTTTTTCCAATTTTTGAATGAATGGTGAGTGAATCAAAATGCACTATAGAGCAATTCACTTTCTTTGCCAATTCTATAATTTTTTCAATTTTATCGTAATTCTTATTGGTTATAACCGTGTTGAATTTAATGACTGGAAGCTTTCTTTTCGTTTCTTTCTTTACTCGATTAAATAAATTTATAGTTCTCATCACTAGTTGAAAAGTACCTTTTCCACGTATTAAATCATTTGTTTTGGCATCAGGCCCATCTAAACTGAATGTAATTCTATCCCACCCCATTTTTACAATCCTTCTCACATCCTCTACGTTAAATAGACTGCCATTTGTCGTAATGTTTCCAAATTTTTTATTCTTCTTAATCGTTTCCATTATTTTCAAAATTACTATTTTTCTCATCATAGGCTCACCACCACCAGTAATTTCGAATTCTTCAACCCCAAATCTTACAGCTTCTTTTATTAAACTGAGTAACTTCTCATCTGAGAGCTCATAACTCGAATCAATTTCTCTAAAAGATCTTTGCCAACAATGCACACATTTGAAATTACATCTATCAGTAGGATTTATATCAAGAGTGAAGGGCGGTGCTTTTCTTCCACTTGCCCATATTAATAACCTCTTTATTTTCTCATCCATTCACCCACCTAATTTTCTAATCTCTTCCCTTATCTTTCTGTTTTCCTGAACTTGAGTTGGATTACATTTTGAACAAAAATCAGGAAAGTCCCTCTCTCTAATTTTTTTCCTTATTTTTTCAAAAAATTCTCCAAACCAAATCTCCTTTAAAGATTTATCCTTAACATTTTCTCCAACATTGTCAAACATACAACAAGGCCCAACAACGCCCCAAGGTCTTATTATCAAGCGATAGAATGGTTGGTAGCAAGCTAAAGAACTCCATGAATTTTTTTTAAATACACCTTCATTTTCAACAATTTTTTTCATTTTTGATGTATTTTCTATAAGTCTGAAATCAAGTTTATCAACATTAGTTTGAAAATTATACTTGTAAGCAACTTCTATCGCTTCTCTTATATACTTCAATAAGTTTTTTCTATCTTTTTTCTTGAACATTAATTCCTTACCAGATTTCGTTTTAGTTGCAAGCAAAACTATTGGTTCTATAAGCAAATTCCTACAACTCAAATTATAGGCAAATTCAAACATTTTCGGCAAAAGATGAAAATTTTTATTACATAATACCATGTGAATGCTCACAGTTGGCTTATTCCTTTTTGACTCAATTTTTTTAATTTGAAGAGTTTTTATCGCTTTAACTATTTTATCAAAACTTTCTCCTCTTAAATAATCATTTATCTTTTTATCAGGAGCATCTAAACTGAAAACTATTTCATCCCATCCTATTTTGATTAAATTCTTTACCATTTCTTCGTTCAACAATGTACCGTTTGTCACTATTTTACCAAAAATATTGTACATTTTTACTGTTTTCATCAGAATCAAAATATCATTTCTCATGAAAGGCTCTCCTCCACCCGTGATTTCAATTACACGAACTTTCATTTGATGACATGATCGAATAATTTCTTTGTATTTTTTTGTGTCAAGCTCTTCAAATTTCAAATTATCATCATCAAAATCTCTTAACCAACAAAATCTACATTTCAGATTACATTTGTTAGTTGGGTTAAATTGAACTTCAAAAGGCCCCGGTTTACGATTTTTCCATTCCAAGATTCTTTTAGCTATTTCTCCTTCAAACATTTTCCAACACCTTTATCAATTCACCCCTTATTCTAGCTTGTTCTAACATTTCATTCGATCCGCATTTTGAACAAAATTCTTGTGGCCCTTTTATCAAGTTTTCTCTTGCTTTTCTGAAATAGTCTCCGAACCAAATTTCTTTCAAAGTTTTGTTTTTAATATTATCTCCCTTATCACCAAAAAGTCTGCAAGATCCAACGGTGCCATTTGCTCTTATAGTCATTAGATAAAATGGTTCGAAGCAAAATGTTTTAACAAAATTTTTACTAGAATTTATCTTTTCTACTTCTTTTTTCCCGAGTTCAACTATTTCATTCATTTCCGTTGTTTTTTCTATAACTTCTCTAGAAAGGTAATTTTCAAGATTTGTTTTTATTCCATATCTCTTACATTTCTTTAAAGCTTCTCTCAAATATTTCAAAGATTCTCTTTTCTGTTTTTTATTTAAAGACCAAATTTTTTCCACATTGTCATAAAGTATTATAGTTTGGGTGTTTAATATTTTCCCTCCGAGTTCATCTAATAGATCAACCAGAGAAGGAAAAAGGAAATAATTCCTGCTTGTTATCACTGTGTTGAAACCAATCTCAGGTTTATCTTTACCTAAAGTTTCCTTCAACTTCTGAACTTTTTTAATATTACCAATGATCTTTTTGTAAGCACCTTTCTTGTTTACAAGGAAATCATGAGTCTTCTCATCAGGAGCGTTTAAACTGAATCGTAAAACATCCCACCCCGCTTGGACAATCCTCTTAATATGAAATTCATCGAGTAAAGTACCATTTGTGATTATATCTCCATACATAGAGTGTTTTTTTATTTCAATCATGATTTTAGTTGTTGTGTCAAGTCTGACAAAAGGTTCTCCACCACCAGAAATTAACCAATCTCTCACTCCGAGTTTAGCGGCGTCTCTCACTATTTTTAAAAGTTTTTCTTCGGACAGTTCATTTCTTCTATTTAACCAACCAAATCTTTCATGTGAACGTTGCCAACAAAATCTACATTTCAAGTTACATCTGTTAGTAGGGTCTAAATGTACGCTAATAGGTCCTTGGGGAATCCCCTTATACCATTCAACAAGTCTTTTTATTAACTCTTCCATATCTTTTCTCTAACATTGATATGGGAATATAATTAATAAGAATTTAGCTAAGTATGAAGACCTAGAATAGATAAATTTATACTATACGATAAAAAGTGTAAATATATGGAGTTATTAACCGAACTTACGGTTTTTAAACATAAGCTATGGGCTTTTGAATATGCAGATAGAATGGAAAAATGGTTTAGAGGTTTTTCACAAGCTCCTATAAGGATAGATGCTGAACCTCATACTAGATGTAACTTGAATTGTAGAATGTGTGCAAGAAGAGGTTCTACTTATGAAAAACTTACGGAAGAAGAAAGAAGAGTAATCGAGCTAACACCGAAAAAATGGGTAAATATTGCAGAAGAAGCAGGAAAAATGGGAGTAAAAGCTTGGAACATTTCCGGCTTATGTGAACCTCTAAGCAGACCAGATATTTTGTTCCCTTTGATGAAAATGATAAAGGCTTATGATATGTTCGGTGAATTAACCACGAATGGGACTCTGTGGAATGAAAAATATGTAAGGGAAACAATTGAAATGGGATGGGATAGTATTTGTATAAGCATAGATGCGCACGATGCGAAAATCCATGATTTTTTAAGAGGCGTAAAGGGAACTTTTAAAAGGGCAATACAAACTCTCAAAAAATTTTATCAAATGAAGAAAAAATATAAGACAAGTTTACCAGTTCTAACAGTAAATGTGGTTTTAAATAAACTGAACTATATGTGTTTGAGTGATATTGTTAAGATGGTCAATCAATTTGGAGGAGATGCCATTTTTGTCGAGCCAATGATTGTTTTCGGACAATTTTGTGAAAAGTTAAAGATGGATAAAAAAGAAATTGATGAATTTGTAGAAGTAGCTAAAGTGGCTAAAGAATTGGCAAATCAACTTGGTATACTTTTAGACATAACTACAATTGCTCCAGGTGAAGCTTTTTCTGATGAAAAAAAGTTTGATAAAAATTTGATAAAAAATGCTGGAGAAATAAAAAATCTATTAATAGACGAAGCGAAAACATTTGAGGATAAAATTTTATCTATCCCCTGTTATTATCCTTGGTTCAATTTGATGATAAGGGCAGATGGGAGTACAGTACATTGTGGAGAATGGAAAGGAGAAAGTGAGAATATCAAAACCACAAGTTTAAGTGATATTTGGTTCGGGAAAATACTTTCTCGAATTAGGGATCAATTCAGTAAAGGTGAACTTCCTTCATCTTGTGAAAAATGTAGACCTAATGTAATAGAGGATACTCGCATAGTTAGGAAGAGCATAAAAGAATTTAACAATTTAGATTTTTTGAAGGGAAAATATATTGAGTTTTTGGAGGAGAATAAGAGACTTAAGCAAGAAATTTTTTCTCTTAGGAGAAAGGGGTTTGCTGATGATATAAAGTGTGTTAATTGCAAATATAAAAAAGAAATAGAGAAATTTAAAAATTCTTTAATCTACAAAATTTTTCGTTTACTTCGAACATGAAGCTTGGGACAATTTCAAAGAGAAGATTAAAGTTTTAATCTTTCGTTTTATAAAATAAGAATAGATGGAAGTAAAAACTAAAATAATAATGATAATACTAATTTGTTTAGTGACATTTGGAATAGTATGTTTCGAGGGATTATTGTATAGTAGAGAAAACATTGAAAAAACAAAGGTTGAACGATTTTGTGACACACTCATGAAAAAAAGTAAAGATGTTTGTGAGAAGTCTTATGAAACATGTTCAGTAATGCCACATGAAATGGGCTTATGGAGTTGTTTGGCAATAGAACTTGTGAAAGTTGATGTAGAAAGTGCACATAAGGCTTGTAAACAACTGAATTCCTCAGATGATCAAAATTTTTGTTTTGCAGATGCGTTGGACGAAATTGATGTAGAAGCAACAGAAAATCAATGTGATTTAATCAATAGCATTAATACAAAAATCAATTGTAGAGCTAACATATTTAAAAAAATAAATTCAACAAAAGCCTTGGAAACTTGTGAAGAGTTAAGAGATCTAGACGAAATATTTTTATGTAAAGCACTAGTTTCGACTCCCAAAGGCAAAAATGAAGTAATGTTTTGGTGTGAAAAAATAAAAAATGACGAAAAAAATCCCACTGCTTACAGATGATAATATGAGTTTTTAAAAAGAGAAAATAAAAGAGAAAATGAATACAAAAATTATAAGTCGATTAGAAGCTTGGATGAATGAGGGTAAGGCACCCCCTTTGCGTATAGAAATTTGGCCTACTAATAAATGTAATTTAAGGTGTCTTTTTTGCCGTGAAATTCTTCCTAGAACAGAAAGCGAAATTCCAGAGAAAAGATTGATTTGTTTGCTTAAAGAAGCCGCCGAGATGGGTGTAGAAGAGTGTTTTATTGGAGGCGGTGGAGAACCTTTTATGAGGAAGAGAACTACACTTAGCTTAATAAAGTTAAGTAAACAACTTGGTTTATCATGTTTTGTTAATACAAACGGTACTTTGCTTTTGAAGAAAGATATAAAGAAAATTGTAGATTTAGGTTTAGACGAAATCGCAATAAGTATTAGCGGTTTTGGATCTATTCATGATTTTCTTGTGAATAAAAGAGGAGCATTTAAAAGAATTGAAAAAACCCTTTTATTTTTCAACAAATTCAAAAAAGAAAAGAATAAAGATATTCCAAGAATTTCGATCTGGACGGTGTTAACTAATAAAAATTTTAATAAGATACGATCGTTGATAGAATTTACACATAGATATAACATCTCAACAATTTTGTTTTTCTCCATGCGAGTTAATTTCCCTGCTGCAGAAAAGCTAAAAATGAAAGAAGAAGAAATAACCGAATTCATGAAGATTAAGGAGGATGCAGAAACTCTTCTTAAAAAATATAGGATTAATTCAAATTTGCCAGAGTTTGTTAATAAAAAATTCATAGAGTGGTCAGATGATGTTGGAAAAATACTTCTTTCAAGTATTAGCAAAAAGAAAAATTTTTTTTCAATACCCTGTTATGAACCTTGGTATTACGTTACTATCACCCCCACTGGTAAAGTAGGTCCTTGTGCAGCTTTAAGCATGAAAAGTACTATTTCTGTTGATTCTGGTAAGATGGAAGAGATATGGTATAGTGAGTATTTTAATCGTATTCGACAACAATTATTTTCACACAACATTTCTGGCATTTGTGAAAAATGTTGTATCGATAAAATCTTTGAAAGTGAAAGAATCAGAGCATATCTGAAAAAACAATTTATAAAAGATAGTTAAAAAATAAATTGAAAAATTATGAGATTCGAAGATGTACCACAGTTAGAAATGTTGTCTAGGATATATAGCTGGGTGGTAGAAGGTAAAAAACAACCACCATTTAAGCTAATTCTGACTCCAACAGATACTTGTAATTTAAATTGTTTTTTTTGCCCAAATTCTACTGCTAGGAAAAGTAACCGATTGAAAGAAAGTGAAGCATTATGCAAAGAAGAATGGTTAAGAGTTGTTAAGGAAGCTATAAAAATGGGTGTTCATGATTTTGTCATATTGGGTGGAGGGGAACCATTTCTAAAAAAGGACATTGTTATGGAAATTTTCAGATTAGTGAAGGGTGAATATAGTAGGGCATACTTTGAAGTTATTACAAATGGTACGCTTTTAAACGATGAGGATATAATAGAGATAGTTGATAAAGAGATGAGTACATTAACTGTGAGTGTCCACAGTATCACTGAAAAAATTTATGAAAAGATAACTGGTAGTAAAAAGGAATTTAAAAAAGTAATTGAGAACCTTAAGAAAATAAAAAAAACTAAAGAGAAATTGAATAAGTTTATGCCAATAGTTCAAATTAATGTTGTTGTAAATTCTTTAAATTATAAAGAAGTTCCCAAAATGATTGAGTTTTTTGGAAAGTTAGGATGCGAATATCTGTCTTTTCATTATATGCGTTGCTATGAAGACATAAAATCGATTGCTGGAGAGTTCGAATTAACAGAGAAAGAAATAGAAGATTTAAAACTACAATTAGAGACTCTCTCAAAATTAGGTGAAGAAAAAGGAATTATCATACGAACACAACCTTTGGAAGGTAAACTTAGAATTAACAAAGAAGAACCCATAATTTTAAGATTAAGGTGTTATGAGCCTTGGTATAGCATGAGTATACAACCAGATGGTAGTGTATCTAGATGCTCAGCTTTCTTTACAAGGAAAGAAACTATCAACATTCACAATGCTAGTCTAGAAAACATTTGGTACAGTGATTTTCTTGAAAAGGTAAGAAAGAATGTGGTAAGAGGAATTATGATGGAAGGTTGCTCGGAGTGTGGTCTCTTTTCTTCAACAAGTTACATTAAAAGCTTGTTTCCACTTTATTTAAATTTTCGAAAAGGGGAAGTAAATATAACTCAGATAAAGAATATTCTGAGAAGGAAGTGATGGTATGGAAGATACTCGGTTGAAAAGGATTGAAAAATGGTTAAAAAATGGGTATGCTGAACCATGGCATATGCAGCTTCAACCTACTGCAAGATGCAATCTCAGATGTAAGTTTTGTTGGAGTAATAAATACAAGAGAAGAGAACCAGATTTATCAGATGAGAAATGGAAAGAGATTACGAGAGAGGCATGTGAAATTGGAGTGAAAGCTCTAACTATAGTTGGTGGTGGTGAACCGTTGATAAGAATAAATCTTGTACGAGAGATGACGAAGATGATTAAGGATTATAATATCGACGGGACGATAGTAACTAACGGCACTTTAATCACATCAGAATTTGCTAAACACCTTGTTGATATTCGTTGGGACACCATTGCTATAAGCATTCATGGAGTTGGTCAGACCGACAATTATTTAAGGGGAAGTAAAAAAGCTTTTCAAATGACAATGAATTCCATAAAATTAATAAATAAACACAAGAAAGCAGCAAAAAGTGATAAACCAAACATAGTATTCCATGGTGTTATCACACGTCAAAATGTGAAAGAATTAGTTGAATTATTTATGTTAGCTAAAAAATGTATGGTTGGTACGTTTGTTCTGAGAATGGTGAATGATAATTTGGAAAACCCACGGTACTACATTACAAAAAATCAATATTCATTATTAGAATCTCAAATAAAGGAGATAGTTAAGCTTTCTGTGGAGTATGGTATAGATCTTGATTGGCAAATGAGCTTAGAAGATGTTAAAAATAAGCTATTTGGTAATTCTGACTCAAAAACAATCAAGCAAGATGAAGAAGAAAAGGATATTCATATTTCTTGTGTAAGACCTTTCACTGAAATGGTAGTTATTCCTGATGGCACTGTTGGACCTTGCTGTGCATTTTGCGAAGGCAAGTATAGCAGGGATAGAATCTTAATGGAAAATGTTCTTAAATTCTTAGAAAATGTAAACGATAAATCTTTAAATCAAATCTGGAGAGGTGAGAAATTTAATGATTTTAGGGAGCTAGCGAAAAACGGTAAATTACCCTTATATTGTGAGAGAACTTGCCCTGCTGACTACATCTATCTGGAAAAATCAGGAAAACTTTTATATCGTTAAACTTTATTTTCATTAACTTTCTACACACTATAATTTTCCATTATTTTTTGAAATGTAAGAATTAGTTTATTGATAGGCAAATTATATGGGCAAAATTTTTCAGATTCCTTAAAATTCTTGTTGAATATTTTTTCTTTTAAGGAAAGATATTGCCATTTTGCAAAATTTAAATAACCATATCTCTTTCCTATTATGAAAAGTCTTAAGATATCTGCAACTGATACTCCTGGTGGGTGTCCTTCACAATATCTACACATTCTGCAAAAATTATTACCTAAAAATTTTTCTGCTCTTTTGGTTATTTTTGTTCTTTCACTTTCATCTATCTTCCAATCTATACTAGCAATTTTTACATTCTCTTCTATGTGTTGAATATTTTTCATTCCAATGACTGTTGCATCCACATAAGGTGAAGATAAAACAAATTTCAAGGCGTTTTCAGCTGTCATAAATTCACTTCCAGGTATGTGAACATTTTTATCGTATTTTGGATCTACAAGAATCCCAGTAGCAAATGGGGCGACAGCTATGAAACCAAAACCATACTTTCTCTTTAAAGGAAAAATTTCCTCTGCTTTTCTATGAACAGCATTATACAATGTCATAATAACATCAAATTCATTTGTTTTTATGGCTTCCTTCAATACATCTATTCTATGACTAAAAATTCCAATGAACTTTATTTTTCCATTTACCTTGGCTTCTTTCAATACTTCGATTACATCTTTCTTTTCTTTCAAATCTTCAATAGAATTTACCGTGATCTCATAAATAGTAGGTTTTAATTTTTTAATACTCTCATTTATATCTTTTTTCATTTCAGTTACATTTCTAGCTTCAGACCTTGAAATCACATGTATTTTTTTCCTTACCCTACCAATAGCTTGTGATAGAAACTTCTCATCATATTCTTTTCCTATATCGATGAAGTTCACACCTTTACTTACTGCAAGTTCTATAACTTCCCTTGCCTTCTCTAAACTAACTTCAGGATCTTTATCTCTATTGAGAACACCAGCACCAAATCCGATTACCGAAATTTTAAGATTAGTCTTTCCCAGCTTTCTGTAAATCATTTTTTATTAATTTTTTCGATTAGAATAAATATTAATTTTTAAAAAAATTAATAGGTGGAAAATGGAAAAGATTATTTCTAGATTGTTAATATGGTCAAAAGGGAAGAAAGCTCCTCCTCAAAAAGTTTTGATTTATCCAACAAATAAATGTAATTTGAAGTGTCCATATTGTTTTTTGCGTTTGAATCTATGTGATATAACAAAGGATTTACCTGAGAATAGATGGATAGACTTAACTAAAGAACTCTGTGAAATGGATGTAGATATAATACAAATAAGTGGAGGGGGAGAACCTTTAGCAGTTTCTGAAACTACGCTGAAAATGATGAAGATTATTAAGGAAAATGATGTTACAGGAAGGATTGTAAACAATGGAACATTATGGAGAAAAAATGTCATAAAAGAGGTTATTGGAATAGAATGGGATAATGTAATATTCAGCCTAGATGGAGCTACTGCAGAAGTGAATGATAGGTCTAGAGGAGTAAAGGGCACTTTTAATAAAATTGTCAAGAACGTCAAACTTTTCAACCAATATAAAAAACTCTTAAAAAAAGAGTTACCTGTGTTAGAATTCAGTACAGTGGTTACTAAAATAAATTTTTTCCAGTTAGGAGAAATAATAAAACTTGCACACAAATTAGGTATATCTAACATAACTTTTGAGCCTGTTTTTGTGAGTAATCCCGAAGTAGAAAAATTAAAAGTTTCAAAAAAAGAAAGAGATTTCATAATGAAGAATATTCCTGAATGGAAAAAACTCGCAGACTCTTTAAACATTTCAACAAATCTTGACGATTTGCTTGAGATAAAGGAAATCGAAAAAACGGGGAAATTAAAAGAAAAAATACTTGAAATTTCTAGGGGTGAAGAAAACCCTTTCTTGAAGATACCATGCTTTGAGCCTTTCCTCTGGCCAAAAATTGAAGCAGACGGGAGAGTTGGTCCTTGTTCTACAATTTTCCTTTCAGATTTTTGTAAGAGAGAGGTTAGTGTAAGAGAGAAAAGTTTTCAAGAAGTTTGGTATGGTGAAGAATTCGAGGCTTTTAGGAAAATGATAATGAGTGGAAAATTATTCGAAGCTTGTGCGAATTGTGTTTCAACACATTTATCTTGGAACTCAAAGATAAGAGAAGAATTAAGGAAAGTATTATGATACACTTGGATGAAACTGTTTCAAGGATTAAGAATTGGTTCAAGAATAGAAAGGAAGATCCAGTTAAAGTTGATATTTTCTTCACAGAAGCTTGTAATTTCAAATGTAAGTTTTGTAATTATTCTAAAATTGGAAAAGGTAGAAAAGAAATTAGTGATGAAGAAATTTTGAAGTTGGTTGATGAGATTTGTGGAATGAATGTAAAGATTTTTGGTGTTCTGGGAGGAGAACCTTTTCTCAGGAAGAAGGTTTTGTTGAAGAGTATGGAGAAGGTGAAAAAACATGATATAAAAGGTTCTATCGTGACAAATGGTTCTTTGCTTGAAGAAAGAGATATTGAAAAAATCGTAAAAATCGAGTGGGATTTGATAAGGTTGAGTGTGGATGGACTTAAAAATACGCATGAATACCTTAGAGGGGTTAAAAATTCTTTCGACAAAGTTTTGAATGTTATCAAAAATTTTCACAAAATTAAAAAGAAGTTTAACTCGAATTTCCCTACAG
>JAWBTN010000022.1:0-11710 GCA_039000415.1 Candidatus Aenigmatarchaeota archaeon
ATGAGCTTGTTGTATCTTGCATTTTAGCTTAAAACATTCTTCAATCAGATGTTCACATTTTTCAGCAACTTCTCCACTTATGTTCAAAGCATGGTTATATAAATGACCTTCTGTGATAATATAACCCAAAAGTTTTGCCAATTCTTCATCCAAAAATTCAGGCAATTTGATAAAGAATTTTTCTTTGAGGGGATAAATTTTGCCATCTGACTTATAAGCTACTCCAAGTATGTTAGGGGATGTCGGGCATTCTAGCCTTATAATATCTTCTTCAACACTTAAAATTCCTATTTTCTTCAATTTTCTAAGTGAATTATTCAAAGCTTTTCTAGTAACATTTAACTTTTTCTCTAGTTCTTCTTTTCTGATTTCTTTCACTTTATTCAAAATAAATGCTATTTTTTGGTAAAGTTTCTTTAATTGATCTATAGAGATTTCGTTATTCTCCAATTTTATCAATTCAGAAAGTTTGATAAACCTTCTTCCAAAAATTGCAGCTATCAAAGAATTTTTCTCGAGCTTTAAAATCCATTTTTCTCGTTCTTTTAATTTTTTCAAATCGAGCCTTTCGATGTTACTTTCTAATGGAATCTTTTTTGGAGCTAAAACATAATCTCCTTCTTTTAGTTCTTCTGCGTTCACCCACTTTACACCATCATTGCCCATTCTCAAAAATTTTGTGATGGATGAACAAACAACTTTTTCTCCTGTAGATAATTGGATTTCATATTGCTTTTTCACTTTAGTTTTTGATAGAGCAATTACTTTTGCTTTTGAAATTCTCCCATTTTTACCAAAACTTAGAACATACACATCATTTTTAGGAATTTTGTGGACAACACCAAATTCATCTTCTATAATTTTACCTTTCGTATTTTCAAACAGTTTCTTAATTGAACAAGGTTCATCAGCATAAACTAATGTTGATGGATGCAAACATAAAAGTTGGCTGGTTACTCTCCTTTCAACTTCTCCTGTTGTTTCTTCCCTTTTTGGCGCAATAGCATCTATTTCATCAATGAAAATTATTGAAGGCGCATTTTTTTCTGCTTCTTCAAAAATTTTTCTAAGGTTTGCTTCACTATTATGTGCAAATATACCACCAAACCCAGCCACAAAATTCTGTGTTGGTTCAACTTCTAAGTCATACACATATTCAGGTTGCTTCTTAACTTCATTTATTTCAACCACTTTATCAAAATAGAAATCGCTTTCTAAAATTTTCTTGAGGTTGGGTGGGATTGATTTGAGTTGGGAAAGGATATTCTTCCCCACAGTTTTCAAATTTTTGAAAGATGAAGATAGAGCAACCCCAGAGCCAGCAACAAATTCCATTGGTATTCTATCTATCCTGCCGTCTTGCTTACATCTCTTCAGATATTCTTCTATGATTATGTTTTTTCTTTCATCAAGAAAACCTATTTCTTCCAAGAATTTTTCCAGATTTTCTCTGTCAGAGAAGCAAAGCCTTAATCTTTCCCCATCTCGATAAATTTTTGTTATTATTCCAAAGTACAAGAAAAGATAAGAAATTTCACTTGCTAATTCTTTACTGTAAGTGGTTATTTCAACTTGTGGTAAGTAAGTTTTTGTATTTAATGCACCATCTCCAGACACATATCCTTTAAGTAAAATTGCAATTTTTTCCCTTGGAAGATTGAAGATAATCCAAGGCACGTCTTTATTTCTAGCACCTTCTTTAAATCCCAAATTTTTCATCACTTTTCCTAATGCAGAGTTACAGATTATTATATCTACAGAATTTTCATTTTTTCTGTAAAAACTTAACTTATCAAAATATTTTGAGAGAATTGCTAAAACAAGTGGATATTCTTTGGAATTTAAAGAAATTCTGATTTCATCTTTTACGTAAGAACCTTCAGCAAGCCAAATTCCAAAGAAGAATAGCAATTCTTTATTTAATTCGAGGATTGCAGGTATTTTGCTCCTTTTTGCATATAAATTAATCTCCTTTTTATCTTCTCTGCTCACATTTATTCTTGCTTTGTTCAAGAGTTTAATGAAGTTTTCTAGCTTTATTCCTATGTTTTTATTCTCTATATCATACAAATATTTCTCTTTGACTCCCAATGTTTTACAAGTTTCTTCCCATCCGATTATTTCAATTGCCTTTTCTACAAACTTCCAAATTTCTTTAGGTTTTACCCTTAATCCAGAATTTTTATCTTTGAGAATTTCTATCAAGTCTAGCTCATCAATTAAGAATGAATTTTCTTTTAATCTTCTTGGAATTACAATATAAGAAGAATTGGGAACTAATTTAGAAGTTTCTACACTTTCAATCCCATTTTTACCAAGAGTAAACAAAGAATGATAATTCGTAACTTTTATAGTTCTACCACTCTGAGTTTTAACTTCAAGTAATTTTCCACGCATCTTGTGTTTAATGAATCTTTTTACTTTGCTGAATGTCAGCTTGTAGTTTTCATCGAAACACGCAACTTCCAAATCTTTCTTTGGATTTTCTACCACTTCTCCAATTGGTTTTAATTTGATTAAGCCCCCTTCTCTTACCAACACTTTTTCTTCGTAAGGTAAAGATTCTCCATAAAATTTGCTCATCACTTCTGGGCCAGAGATTGAGAAGAAGTTTGCTCCGCTTTCATTGGCGACAGCTTTTGCTAATAAAGTCTTTCCTGTTCCTGGGGGCCCATAAAGCAAAACTCCTTTTGGTGGATCTATACCAAGTCTTTCAAAAATTTCTGGATGTCTCAAAGGCAATTCGATCATTTCCCTCACTTTTTCTACAACATCTTTTATTCCACCGATGTCTTCATAAGTTACAGCAGGAATTGCTTTTTCTTCAAGCTTCAAACTTTCTGGAAGTTCAGGTAATATTTCTAGCTCAGTCATGTCAGTTATCTTTACGATGCCAGAAGGCTCTGTATTCGTGACTAAAAACCTAGTTTCTCCTGGGAAAGGTGTGAAAAAGAATTCTTCGAAGAAATCACTTCCGAAAAACTCTTCGAAAAAGCCACCTCCCCTCGATCTTTTTCTCACAACCGGTGAAGGAATGATTATATCACCTTTAACAACAGGTCTCATGTAAAGGTTTTGTTTAACTAACTCTGGAGAAGCATGAACTACGAATCCTTTTTCAGCTGGAGCGATTGTAACCCTTTTGGCTTCTTTCACTTCAGCTTTTCTCACTTTAACATATTCTCCAACTCCTGAGCCTGCATTCCTCCTCGTTATACCATCCATCCTTATGATGTTAAGGCCGACATCAGCAGGATAAGCCCTTACAGCTATCGCAGCCGTTTTCTTCGAACCTTCTATTTCAACCACATCACCTTCTTTTACCCCTATCTTATTCATGTTTGAAGAATCTATCCTAACAATTCCCCTTCCAGCTTCTTCCCTTGCTGTTAATTCACCAACTTTAAGCTTAACTTCCCTTTCACCCTTTTCTTCGGCCATCAATACTCACCGAAAATATCTTCTTCTAATAATATTTTGAATACATTCCAAATAACCTTTTTTTCCCACTCCCTCATGAACTCTTCCATTTTCCTGAATTCATCTTCTGGTATTATGAAAGTGCTTTGATCTATTTTTTTATGAGGTATCTCCGTGAGTAAACCTTCTCTCCTGTACACATAAACCTTTTCTTTCCGTTTTTTTTGACCTGATCCCCTTTTTATCATCTGCTTCCATCCGTAAAGTTCTCTGAAGAATTTGTTCCTCTCGTAAAAATTTTGAAATTTCTCGGATCTGACACTGAAAGCTATTAAAACTGCCCTTCTCATCTTTTAGATTATTTAAACACTAAATATTTAAAGTTAACTGTTTAAAAAGGACTTTGGTATGACTTGAACTTCATCCAATTCTTCAATTTTTCCATTATCCTTAAAAAAGAAGTATCTTGTTTGTATTCTTCTCCTATAAGCTTTGCAGCGAACTTTATTATTTCCCTACTAGCCGGAGAATTTTTGTTCAATATCACTACAGGTATTTTGGCTGAGAGCGATTTCTTCACGTTCTTATCGTAAGGTATGGAAGCTAAAACAGGTAATCTTGTTAATTCTTCAACTTCTTTTGATGTCATCTCATACCTAGCTTTATCAACTGCGTTCAAAACTATACCTATAGGTTTTAAGCTCAATTCGTTGACAACTTCTTGATATTTAACTATATCTATTATGGAAGGAACGTAAGGCGAAGTTACGTAGAGAACTTCATCACAAGCTTTCAAGCATGCCATAGCTTCTCTTCCTAAACCCGGGCTTCCGTCGAGTAGTATTATATCGCTCTTGTCTTCCAAAGGTTTTATGCTTTCCTTCAAAAGAGTTACATCTACACCTTCCAATTCGCTTACAGATAAAGCTGAGGGGATAACTTTCATACCGCTGAAATGATCGTAGACAGCTTCTTCTATTCCAGATTCACCCCTTAAAACTTTATTCAAAGTTATCGGACAATAATACATTCCAAGGTATAAACCTAAGTGGGAAGTGGTGATGTTGCAATCGACAACAGTTATTTTCTTCTTGAAGTAGTAAGAAAGAGCAGAACCTAAATTTATCGTTAAAGTGGTTTTACCAACACCACCTTTACCCGAAACTATTCCTATTATCCTCGCCATTCTAATTAATAATTGTGATGTTATTTACTTATTTCTCACCTTCACTTTTTTCTTCAGCTTTAGGCTTAAATAGAGTGAAAAAAGAGGTTTTTTTCCTCAAGAAAGGCATTCCTGTTTTCGGATTTTCAACAACTTCATAACCAGGTGGTAAATCGAAAAGAGCGTTGGTAGGATCTTTGGAAAAATAATATATCCTAGCTTTACCTTTAACCATCATGTGAAGCCAAAATTTCTCACCAGTCTTTTTCGATTTGTAAACAAATGGACCGAAGAGACCCATGATATTCTTTTTCTTTTTTGGATTATTTTTCTGTTTCCATTTGTCTCAATACTCTGGGCCTCTCTTCTCTCTTCCTCTTGAAGTAAAGGTATAACAAAATACATAAAGCTATAACGATTATGAGAATTATTATCAACCACCACGTCAATGCTAATGGTTTGTAAGCGTAAATGGAAGAGCTAGCTAGTTGTAGTGCAGCTTGTTGTATGTAACTTTCGGCTTTGGATAGCTGATTTTTACATTCCTTTACGTTACCAACTTCTAAATACTCTTTAGATTTTTGGATGCTAAGCTTAGCTAAATTCAAAGTTTTGTTGGCAAGGGTAACATCATAACCTTCAAGAAAAGCTGAATTTATCCCTTTTTGAATTTCGAATATCATGAACTCATAACTCAATATTTTCCTAAGAATTTCTTCTTCTTCAGGAGGTTTCAAAGAAGTGACAACTATAGATATCAAACCATCTTTCTTCACACCTTCATCGTTCATAGTTTCAAACTCAAATGGATAAGTTCCTTCAGGTAAATCTTGGGGAATTTGAATTGATATGATGAATATCAAACTTTCATTCGGTTTGAGTATGCTCACTTGTTTCGGTTGAATTGTAACATCTATGAGGGAGGAAGTTGAAATATGGAGTTTAAGGTTGTGGATGCTAGCGTTTCCTATGTTTTTCACAGTTACGTTTATCAACTTCTTTTCACCTTGGTAGAATTCAATGTACGACGGATATTCTAAGCTTAATTCAGGAAAACCAATTACTGGAAAAACAGGAGCGACAGGGGCAACTGGTTTTGGAACATACACGGCTTGAGGGTAGACCACTGAAAAAGCACCCCAAACTTCAACGATTTTCGTATCGTAGCTTGATTTAGCTTGAATGTAGTATAGACCAACGTCAGGTGGTAAGAAAAAACATTTGAAAGATCTCCTTCCCCCAGGATACAACGAGTAAGATCCGTCGAAATAGTTGGCTAAAGGTTTTAAAGTACCATTAACGTAAGTATAAATTTTAACTTCAATTCTTTCACTAACAGGTTTAGTTCCTATGTTTATGAATTCAGCGGATATTTCTTGCCTATTTCCGATTTCTATCGATGGTTTGTAAGACAGTAGAATTTTTCCACCAATTTTCTCTTTAACAGAAACGTTGAGCATACTCAATATTCCAAAACCAATTTCTTTTATCAAAACGTCTCTCAAGAAGAAAAAAATGGATAAAATCGTGAGCAGGATTAGTATGATGAATATCCTACGCATATTTATATATTAAACCAGAAACGACTAAAATGCAGATGATGACTAAGATGTAAGAAAGTATGGAAGAAGATTCTTCTATCAATTTTCCAGCCAATGGTGAAAATTTTTCCGTTTCATTTGAAGTTTTGTTTTCAATAGTTTCACCTTCAATTTCAACCCTTAACTTGAATTCTCTTTCTTGCAGGAAAACTATACCTTCAGAAGGAAAACCAGCTCTAGCCTTTATCAATATTTCATAATCTCCAGGTTTTGCGTTTTCAGGCTTAACGAAAACTCTAACTGAAAAAGCTTTAGCCGGTTTTTCCGAATAAGGTAAATTTATGTATTCATCACCGGAAGAAGAATTTAGAAGAAATTCTTTCGGTTGAACTATGACAAACCAATTTTCAGGAGCTTTTTCAACTTCAATTTGAACTTGGTAAGATTTTTCTTCCACGTTCCAAAGAAGAATTTCAAATTTTGCCGATTCGTTGGATTTAATGGTTACAAAATCTTTTTTCAGAACAGTTCCAAAGCTCATCGCTTTCACTTCAGTTAAAATTAGGAAGAAGAGTAGAGTGGTGATTAGGCTTAACTTATTCATGCTTAACACCCATGATGTAAATCTTTCCTGTATAAAAACCAGCATAAACAGGGGGAACATTAAGCCAATACCAAGTTGTGACATTTGTATTTTCCGGAACGTTTAGTCGAACGATTGAATTAGTTTGAGAAAGCTGGAAATAACCATCTTGGATGTTGTTGCTTATGTTGCTCCAGCTTATGTTTCCAACTTTTATTACAGTGCCATAAGTTGTATTAATCAAATCCGTGCCTCTTATGTAAAGGTCTAAGTTGCAACTCCCTGGATTCACCGTTATGTTGTATTCGTTATTCGAATTCCCTGGAGCTGAGATATTGTAGGTAGTTGGTAAAAGCTCACCGAAGTCTATGGAATGCCAAGTTAAGCTAAAATCTACAGTGCAAGAAACTATCGAGAGAGTTGCATTTTTTGTAGTGTTTGGTTGAACTTCTGTATAAGAAGAATTGAAATAAACACCAATTTTCCAATCTGTGTTTATTTCACCAGAAACATTTATAACCCAAGTTAAGTTGCAAAATTCTTCAGCATTCAAAGGGTTGTTCGGGCAAGCTTTCATAGCATAGGCAGGAGTTTCATCGACAAAAAATGGTTTGTCGCCATAGCTTGTGTTTATTGGTGTGTCTGGATAGGAAGAAGATAAGTTGTACATTAAAGTACCATAAACATCACCACAAGCAGCGTTTCTACAAAAGACAGTTGCGTTAACGAGAAAAGTTGAATTTTGTATTATGTTAGTTAAAACTTCAGGCTTGGGTAAAACCAATTCAACTTCGATATAAGGAATTCCCACGCTGTAATTAGCTATTATGTAAATTTGATCGACATAAACAAAAGCCATCGGGAATCCATCCAAATCTTCCCCCCTGATCCTAACTTTTATTTCATTCAATTTGTTTCTTGATAATGAAGAAACGTTGCATACAGTATCACTTAAGCTGCCGTTTTCTTCAAAAGGTCCTGCACAATTAACCCAATCACTACCATTCCAATAATCTATGTTTATATTTGAAGCACCTTCACCCACATCGCTGAACCACAAAACATGTACGTAGGCAGATTGAATTATCGTATTTTCAGGTACGTTCAAATCCCAATAACTAACATTAATCCACCCAAAAGGATAAGTCAACAAATCAACCATCTCATAAACCCCATCACTCTCGTTTATCCTCACCACGTCACAATCCCCATCAGAATCTTGACATGCTAACGGTAACCTTCTGAATTGAACGTAAAATGTTTTTTCCTCGGTTACATTTTCTTTTCCGGTAGTATCGTTGATGAAAACTTTCCATGCAATAGTTCCTGAACTGAACGAATCATTTTTCCAAGAAAAGTTAGCCCAACTCCAAGTATTTGCTGAATTGTTTAAATAAATAGGTGAGCCGTGTGTACCATCAGTATAATTTTTCCACTCACCTGTTTCGTTCGTAGAAAGCCAAGCATAAGCCAAACCAACGTCATCAAAAAATTGAGCTGCTAATTGAATTGATTGTTTTGTATAAATCAAATTTTCTGTAACGTTTGTGGTTTGGTTTCTCCATTTTGGTGGAGCTGAATGATTCAATTCAATTTTTACATAATCAACATAAACAAAAGCCATCGGGAATCCATCCAAATCCTCCCCCCTGATCCTAACTTTGATATTCAAAATTTGTTGTTTTGTTAAGTTGGAAACATTGCATATGCTTTCAGTTAATGTTGCATTCTCTTCAAAAGGTCCTGCACAATTAACCCAATCACTACCATTCCAATAATCTATGTTTATATTTGAAGCACCTTCACCCACATCGCTGAACCACAAAACATGTACGTAGGCAGAATCTATGGTATTTTCTTCGGGAATTGAATCGGTGAAAAAAGAAACATTAATCCACCCAAAAGGATAAGTCAACAAATCAACCATCTCATAAACCCCATCACTCTCGTTTATCCTCACCACGTCACAATCCCCATCAGAATCTTGACATGCTAACGGTAACAAAGTAGAGGATGGTGAAGAGCCAAAGCTAACACCCAATATTAATACAAAACCAATCATCATCAAGAAGAAAATTTTTTCCATCATAACAACAACCCAAATCTATACCTTATAACTTTAAGCTTTATATTGACTTCAGCTATAGCATCTGTAGCAAAATCCAAATCTTCACCCCTAAACCTAATTCTCAAATCACTTAAATCTGAGAAAAAATTAACTGGAATTTCTAAAATCGTTTCCCTTAAATCTTTACTTTCTCCAAATGGACCAACTTCTTCATAATTTTTACCGTCAAAAGAATAGCCTATATAGATATTACCAGCTCCTAAATCTTCATAAGTTCTCCACTTAACTACTGCGAAAGCCTTTTTCGGAAAATTAACTTTCCCCCATTTTTTAACTTCCAAATAGCCGTATGGATTGAATTTCAAAATAACAGTTTCACAACATTTTTCCATGTTTTCCAAAATTTCATCTGAAGGTGTACCATCACTATCCCTTGCTTCTAAAGGTTTAAGGTAAACTTCTTCTTTCCCAGGGAAAAATATCACCACCAACGTTAAGAAGAAAATGATGAGACCGATTTTCTTCTTCATTTAACCACCAAAAAATTTGTCAATCTTTTTGGTTTGATAAAAATGTAAATGAACGAATCATGTAATTTTTGTTGGTTTTTGTATTCATCAAAAACTTTTATATCGAAATGGATATTTTTGAAACAAACAAGTAAAAACCATTTACAACCATCTTCAGAATTTAAATCTTCTAAAGGTATTGTATAGTTAACCCAATCCAAACTTCCAATAAGTTCAACTTTATGTTCTTTAAATTTGCCTGTGGAATTTTCTTCGATTACACCGTAAGCTAGAGAAGAACAATTTTCTTGCCATAGAGAATGGATATTTAAACCTCTACCTCTTTCAAAAATTTTCTCAAAGATAAGGTTTTGGGGCGGGAGAGAATCATCGATTATAAACATTCTGGAAATTTGGTTACTGGTCCAATTTTCTCCTCCAGTTGAATTGTATACGAAAATATAATTACCGGCTTTTAAATAATCAATGTAGTTAACTCTACTGCCAGATGAAATCAACTCTTTTCCATAAAGAGTATAGTTTACATCTTCATCTCCCAAATTATTTTCGTATGCAGTCACGTTAGATCTAGCAGGACATGAGCCCTTTTCATAATCAACCAAAAGATTTAAAATTGGAGAACCCCTTTCAACTTCAACACTTTTCGTTGTTTCAAGATGAGAGTAATTTTGTGTTTCTGGGTAAATGCAAGAGTAATTCCAAAAACCAGCTTTAAGAAACTCTTCACCGCCTATCATTTTTCCTTTTGAAATCTCTTCACCATTTCTCTTCAAAATCAATTCAGTATTTTCATCACCTTCAATAATCGTACAATTAAAACTAATCTGGTTAGGATAAACAATTTTTTCAGGTAAATGAAAATCTAGCAGAGGACGGGATTTGGAAATTTCTAGTATGAAGGATGGAGTTGAATTCCAATTGTTGTAAACATCTCTCGCATATTCTTTCCAAACGTAAATTCCAGCAGGTAAGTTTTTAACCGGATAAGAATAGACGTTACCACTGATTTCATTCAGGCTTTCATTCTTAAATTCTCCGGTAAAATTGTGTTCAATTATCACATCTATTTTACTCTCATCAAACCAACTTACATTTAACTTTAATTCAAAATTTTTGGAGTAGTTCACCTTTACATGATCATTTTCAACTATCCAGAAAGGCGCTTGTAAATCTTTTCTTTCGATTTCAACAAAACCCTCGATTATTTCGAAGTTTCCATATTCGTCAAAAACAGTTATTTTGTAATAAGATGTGTCTGAGAAAGAATAGTTAATCCAGTCTACCATACCCTTAAGCTTTATTTTCTCAATTTTTTCAGAACCAGTTGAGTTCTCTTGAACGATAGCATAATCTAAATTAGAAAACTTTTCTCTCCAAAGAGAAGTCAAGATTTTCTTCCCTCCACTTTCTTTTAAATCAAAACTTAAAAGTTGAGGTGGAGAATTGTCAAATATTCTTGTTCTTCTTACATTTCCACCAAAACAATTCCATGAAGGTGGATCCAACGCGTATTGATATTTGTTGGTAGAGCCAAAAGTTAAATCCAAGCTTCCATCTCCGTTTAAATCTGCTATAGCAGGAGAAGAATAAATGTATTGACCAATCACATAACTCCATAACACTCTTCCATCAATCCCGTTCAAAACATAAATTCTTCCATCGGTTGCCCCAATTGCTATGTCATCATTTCCATCTAAATTTAAATCAGCAACAGAAGGCAAGTAAGGAACTCTACCTCCAGTTGGAATTGAAAAAGTCCAATTTATACTTCCATCATGATTCAAGCAATAAACGTTTCCATCGTGAGAAGAAATTATGATTTTTTTACTGTTACTTATGTTTGCTATAACTGGAGAAGAAGTTATCCAATTTCCAGTACTGTAGTTCCAAATTTTTTCTCCACTGGATGCTTTTAAAACGTAAACATTTTTATCGTAAGAGCCAAATATTACTTCTAGATCACCGTTCATATCTAAATCATCTATAGCTGGAGAAGATTCAATTTTTTCTCCTGCAGAAAAATTCCATATTTTACTTCCATCACTCCCGTTCAAAGCGTAAATGTTGAAATCGTAACTTCCAACAAAAACAACAGGATAACCATCTGCACTTAAATTTCTCAAGGCTGGTGAAGAAACTATTTTTCCGTTCGTTGAAAATGTCCAGAGTAAATTTCCATCACTCCCGTTCAAAGCGTAAACCTTTCCATCTTCTGAACCAAAAACTACATCGAGAAAACCATCTTTATTAACATCACCTATAGCTGGAGAAGAGAGAATTTTTCCATTAGTAGAAAAATTCCATATTTTACTTCCATCACTCCCGTTCAAAGCGTAAATGTTGAAATCGTAACTTCCAACAAAAACGTTCAAGAAATTGTCGTTGTTCGTACTAGCTAGAGAA
>JAWBTN010000023.1:0-11691 GCA_039000415.1 Candidatus Aenigmatarchaeota archaeon
AAAGCGCAAGGTCCACCTGAAATTGCTCCAGAGCCATCGCCAACTATTACACCTGAAATGGTGAGAAGTGTTTTCGAAATATTGGAAAGTAAAGGGATGATTCACTACACTGCTGGTGGGGCTTACATACCTACAGAAAGTGGATGGAAACTCCTCATGGAATTAAAGCCTGTAAGAGAAGAAATTGTTGGGTTTGGTCACGGTGATATCAAAGCTATCAATGACTCTTTAATAAGAATAACTAAAAGTTCAGACGTTGATGATGCAACGATAGCTGTAAATGCAAATAAAGCATGTAAAGATTTGAGCGAAGAATTTAAAGCTGCGATCAAAACTGGCGGAAAAGTTGAGGTTAAAGTTGAGGTTGAGGGGGAAGAAGAAGTTTTTTTCGGTTGTGGTTCACCTGCACTTAAACTAACTAGTAAAGAAGAAATCTTGATAAGGAAAGATTCCAAAATTGATGGGAAAACTGTCGTCATTCTTTCAGACAAATCCGCTAACGAATTAAAACAGAGTTTAATTGAAAAATTGAAAAATCCAGGGAATAAAGTAAAGATAACTTTTGAAATCAAATATTGATTCAACGGGGTTGTCGTCTAGCTTGGTTTAGGACTCAGCCTTATCTTTGGCGAACGGGTCCTGAGGAAAAGGCTGAAACCTGGGTTCAAATCCCAGCAACCCCATCTTACTTTAAAATATTAAGTAGTTAAAGAATTAATGAAGAGTTGTCTGTTTTTCTTCTTTTTTCTTAGGCACTTGGGCCAATTGTTCTTTTATCGAATAAGCAACTTTCTCTCCTACAAGCTTGGTCAGAGTTTCAATTGGAATTTTTTTCAAATCAGAAATTCTCTTGATCCCTGCATTGTAAAGTTTTCTTGCTCTTATCCTTCCTATCCCTTTCAATCTCACCAAATTAATTAACTCTTCTCTCACACCATACTCAAGTCTAACTCTTAATTTTCTTATAGGTTTTAAAAATTCTTTGTATCCAAGTAATAAAGCAAGCTCTTGTAAAGAGTACAAAAGCCAATCCGCAATCTCTTTTTTTCCATAAAATTCTCCTGGTGTAACTCTAAAATTTGTTAAGATTTCGTCTTCACTCGCTTCTTCTATCCAAGCCTCAAATACCAAAGCAGTTTTTAAACTTCTCAAGAAATCGTCAAACTCTATTTCAGATTCGTCTGGAATAATTTGTAATATTTCATCTTCCCTTTTTGCAAGGATGTTCTCAAGTTCAGAGAATTCTCCTGGTCTCACTGGAAGCAAAGGTCTCATCTCTATCGTGTTTGAAATCAATTGTAAAATACCGAAAGGTGGGATTTTTCTTTCCCTTGTTCTATCCAGAGTTTGAATGAAGTTAAAAGCAGTTAAAGGATCGATGTAAAGTTCAGAAACCCTTTTTCCTATTCTTGTTGCCGAAATTTTTCTCCCTTTTTTAAAAATAAATTTCCAATCTTCAAGTTGATCCAAAATCTTTTCTATTTTATCTTCAATTAAAGATATTTCGCCAAACTGATAAGAGTAAAAAGTTTTTGAAAAAAATTTCTTCAGAGATTCTTTCGAATCACAAAAATTCGTAGCTATTAAAGCCAAAACATGCATCCTTAAAATAGGCTCAAAACCAAGCTTTGATCGAACATCCTCGATTTTACCCATGATGAAATGATCTACAAGTTCTCGAAGTTCATCTTCTGTCCTTGCTATCAATATAGATTCGCCAAACTCGTCGTAAGTTGGTCTCCCGGCCCTTCCAGACATTTGTTTATAATCCAACACTGGAATGTAAACTGAACCTATTCCTGGATAGTATCTTTTAACATCCCTTATCACAACCCTAAAAGAAGGTAAATTAACTCCAAAAGCTAGAGTGGGAGTAGCTACTATTATTTTAATCAAACCTTGCTTGAATTTATCTTCTATCAATCTTTTCTGTTTTCCAAGTAAACCTGCATGATGGAAAGCTACCCCATTTTTCACACAAGAAGCTAGTTTTTTACATTGTTGGGTTGGTGTTTCCAAAATTTCCAAAATTTCTTTTGCCAAATTTTGAAGTTCTACTTCCTCTTTCATTTTTATGTAAGGTTTAACTACCTTAACCAATTTTTCCGCCAAACTTTCTGCTGTCCTCCTTGTTGCAACGAAAAACAAAGCTTGTTTCTTCAACTTCAAGGTGTTTTCCGCTATGGCCGCTTCTGGCTCTAGCTCATTCAACTCATAACCATTTTT
The DNA here is from genome assembly GCA_039000415.1 of Candidatus Aenigmatarchaeota archaeon. GTDB lineage: Archaea > Aenigmatarchaeota > Aenigmatarchaeia > CG10238-14 > SCSR01 > JAVZGQ01. The sequence continues at coordinate 2,227 of JAWBTN010000023.1, forward strand.
ATCGTAAAAGAAGATTTTTGAATCGTAATAAACACCTTCGTAAAGTTTAACAGGTCTGAAATCGCTACTTAAAAGGGTTGCATCCAACCAGTTCGCCAATTCTTTTGCGTTGTTTATTGTAGCTGATAAAGCAATGATTTGAGCTTTTGGTACCACTTCCCTTAATTGTGTCAACAGAATTTCGAGAGTTGTTCCCCTAGATGGATCGTTCAAAACATGAACTTCATCCACGATTATTAAACCTATATCTTTAATCCAAGTTGCACCATGTCTTATCAAAGAATCAAGCTTCTCGTTGGTGCAAATTATCACATCGTAATCAGAAAGCCAAGGATCACTTGAATCGAGATCACCAACAGATATAGCAACTTTCCATCTTCCTTCAAAAAGTCTTTTTAAATATTCATATTTCTCATTGGCAAGAGCAACTAGAGGAACTGTGTAAATTGCTTTACATCTTGAAGAAGAAAGTTTTTTTATCATGGCTAAAGCCGCTATTAAAGTCTTACCGCCTGCTGTTGGAAATGATACAACAACGTTATTTCCTTTAAACAACTCTTCCTTAACAAATTCTTCTTGAGGTGGATAGAGTTCTGAAATACCTTCGTTCCTAAATTTTCTTATAAATTCTTCCTCTATACCATATCTTGAAAGATCCTCAATTTTCATTACCATATAGATTTCTTTATAATTTTATAGAATTTTAGATTGTGATGTTGTGAGAAAAAATGTTGTTTGTTTGGGGATTGAATCAACAGCTCATACTTTTGGTGTTGGTATAGTTGATGAAAGAGGAAAAATTATTGCAGACGAAAGAGTAGTTTATAAACCACCATTAGGAAAAGGTATCATACCTGATGAAGCAGCAAAATTTCACGAAAAGAATTCTGAAAATGTTTTAATTAAATGTTTAGAAAAAGGTGGTTTAAAGATCGAAGATGTTGATTTGGTGGCTTATGCCGCTGGGTCTGGTCTACCACCTTGTCTTTTAGTTGGTGCCAAATTCGCAAGGAATTTAGCGATTAGATATAAAAAACCTTTAATTCCAGTATGTCATCAAATAGCACATTTAGAAGTTGGTCTTCTTACAACAGAAGCAACAGATCCTGTTTTTGTTTATCTTTCCGGTGGAAATACACAAATTGTTGCATTGGTAGAAAAAGTTTATAGAGTTTTTGGTGAAACAGAAGATATAGCGATAGGAAATTGTTTGGATGTTGTTGCGAGGGAAATGGGTCTACCGATGCCAGGTGGTCCAGAAATAGAGAAACTGGCGAAAAATGGTAGATATGTTGAACTTCCTTACGTTGTAAAAGGTATGGATGTGAGCTACACTGGTATAGCAACGACAGCAATTAACATGATTAAAAAAGGTGTAAGAAAAGAGGATGTGGCTTATTCCCTGCAAGAAACATGTTTCGCCATGTTAACAGAAGTAACAGAAAGGGCTTTAGCTCATACGGAAAAAACAGAAGTTTTGTTAGTGGGTGGTGTGGCTGCAAACAGAAGGTTGCAAGATATGATGAAAAAGATGTGTGAAAGTAGGATGGCAAAAATGTACGTTGTTCCAACGGAATACAGTGGTGATAACGGTGTGATGATAGCTTGGACTGGTTTACTGGCTTTCAAGAGTGGATGGAAACCAAAATTTAGAGATTTAATCAAACCTAAATGGAGAATTGATGATATCGATATAACTTGGAGATAATTCTCTATTAGAGAATAAAAAGTTCTCAATTAAACGAATTGTTTTTATTTAAATTAACTCATTCTCGCTTACTACCACAAAATCTCCTATTGATTTCACTGCACTAAAAGGGATTAAAATTCTTCCTTTATCATCTGTTTTTGGATTGAGGTCTTGTAAGTATCTGGTTGGTTGCTCTACCACAAGATTCAAAAGCTCGCCACTCTCAGCCACAAAATCGATGTTGCTCACCACTCCAAACTTTCTCCCAGTTTCCTCACTTATTATAGTCTTACCCAGCACATCTGCTGCCCTAACTTTTGTCTCAGCCATAATTATCACAAATAATTATACTTTACTTAAATTTAAAGTTATTTATGAGGTGTTTCGTTGGATATCTTTTAAATGAAGATGAAAAAGTGGGGATTTTAAAATTGTTGGAAAAAATGGAAAAGTGGCCGATGAAATGTAAGTTTGTGGAAAAAGAAAACTTACATTTGAATTTTTCTTTCCTTGGAGAAATTGGTGAAAATGATATAAAAAAAATTTCTGAGAAAATCGATTCTGTTGGTAAAAAATTCAAAAAGTTTGAGGTTGAAATAGATGGGTTGAAAATGATACCTAATGATAAGTACGTAAGAGTTTTGGCGCTCTCACTCGCTTACAATGAAGATTTGGAAAAAATTTTTAAAGAAATAGTAAAAGAGATAGGTGGTGATTCCAAACCGGCACATATAACTTTATGTAGAGTTAAAGCTGTAACTAACAAATTAGAATTGAAAAAGAAAGTTATGGAAGAGGGAAGATTTCACGGAAAAATAACAATAAGGAAAATCCAATTGATTAAGAGTGAATTGAAGCCTACTGGTCCAGTTTATTCCGTAATTCATGAAGCTGAATTGTTTTGATTTTTTTCTATGAAATCTTTCAGTTCTTTTACCCTAGTTTCTATTTTATACTGGTCTATAGGTATCCTCTCCCTTAAAGCCTTGAATATTTCTTTCTTGGTAAGTTCTTCTACTTCCTTATCAGCTGGTGCTCTTGCTATATAGTCCACTTCGGCAACTTGCAACATTTCCTTGATTATTAAATCTCCTCCCCTATCACCATCGACGAATAACGTTGTAATTTTCTCTTTCGTGAGTTTAATTATTTGTTCTGGAATCTTCACCCCTTCCAACGCTATCACATTTTTAATACCATTTTTCAACAAATTGAGTACATCGGCTCTGCCTTCAACTATTATTATTTCATCAGATATTTCTACTTCCGGCCCGGCTGGAAGGCCGTAATAATCTCTTATCTGAGCAGTCTTCACGCTTTCTTTTATCATGCTGGTTAGAGTGGAAGTTGGTGGTATTTCTTCGGTTATTAATTTTCCAAGGATATCTTTTGCCCTGTTCAGCATCATCTCCCTTTTCATCACCCTAACATCCTTGACAGATAAAACTTTAAAAGAAGCTGTGTATGGACCTATCCTTTCTATTGTTTCTAAAGATGCCGCTATTAAAGCAGTTTCTGAACTATCTAGACTTGAAGGTAAGAAAATTTTGCCAAAAGTTTTTCCTTCTGAATTGTTCAACTCAACATCTATCCTACCAATTCTACCTGTTCTTTGAAGTTCCCTCAAATCTAAATCTTGACCCAACAAACCTTCTGTTTGACCGAATATAGCTCCTATGACATCGGGTTTTTCCACTATACCGTCTGCTTTGAATTCTGCTTCTATTAAATATTTTACAGTAGATTGAGCTAATTTTCCCATTTGAATCATCTCCAATTAATTTCGTTATTGAATTGAGTTCTTCAATCTTGTGAATTTTAAATGATTTGAATTTACATCTAACCAAATGATTCACCTTAATTTTATAACGTGAAATCATTTCGGTTAGATATGAAGCCATGCTTTCTCCTTCAGGATCAAAATCTGTTAAAATAGCAACTTCTGAAGGATTTGATGATACCACTTCTTCAACCACTCTCTCCAAAGGTTTCCCACCTATTTTTACTATTTTTTTAAAACCAAATTTTTTAAGGGCTAAAAAATCCTTTTCACCTTCTACTACAACCAAAACTTGATCTTTTTCCATTTTCTCCAAATTTTCGATAACGGAAGGAGAAAGCATAATTATTTAGGTGATTTCTTCTAATATATCTCTTTCGGTTATCATTCCTTCCAAAACTTTATCCTCGTCAACAACAGGAAGACCACCAACATCATGTCTAACCATTTCTCTTATAGCCTCAGAGACATCCCTATCTTTTTCTATGAAGTAAACTTCTTTAGCAAATGTTGGTAATACTGGCGAATTCAATTCAGAAAATTCTAAGTTAACTTTTTTCAAATAGAGCAAAGCATCTGCAGACGTTACTATACCCACAAGCTTTTTACCTTCTACCAAAGGAAGTCTTCTGTAATGTGTGTTCACCATAGTTTTGATAGATTCTAAGATTGAAGAAGTTTTATTCAAAAAGAATGGTTTTTTTGTCATAATCTCTTCCACTTTCATACCAAATTCTACCGAAGCAAACCTCCTAACTATGTCTCTTTCAGACACCATACCAACAAGTTTTCCATCTTTAGTCACAGGAAAACCTCCTCTTCTTGAGAACTTGAACTTCAGAAGCACGTTTCCTATAGTTTCATCTACATCACAAAAAATAACTTCTCTATTCATTATCGTAGAAATCGGTTCTTCAAAACTCTGTCTTCTCAAGAAAGCTCCTAAAATATCCATCGTAGTTATTATACCAACCAATTTTTTCTTCCTAGTCAATACAGGTAATCTCCTCTTTCCTTTCTCTATTATCCTATCCATCACATTTTTTATACTTTCATCTTCATAACAAAAAATTGGATCCAAATCAGCTATTTGAACTATTTTTTGAGTTTTACTTAAACCTGCTTTACTTAACTCAATACTCATGTTCCAATTCTTCCCTACAATTTTCACATAACCATTGTCCATTAACATTTCTTAAATCATCGCTGTAGTTATCACAAGAATCACAAATACCAGAAGTGAATTTCTCTTTTATTTCCGGTTCATAAGATTTCATCCTCAATCTATACTCTAACAAATCCAACATTTCTGGAGAAGTTTTAGCTATATCTGAAAGGGAAATTATACCAATCAATTTTCCGTTAAAAACAACTGGAAGTCTGTGTATATTATTTTTCTTCATTTTCCTCACAGCTGATAAAATTTCTTCATCAGGGCCTATTGTCACTAAAGGTGAACTCATGACTTTCTTGACTTTTGTCTTACTAGGGAGTAGATTCTTAGCAACAACTCTTTTTATTATATCGCTGTCAGAAACTATACCCACAGGCTTTCCTTTTCTTGTAACTATTAAACACCCTCTCCTTGTTTTTTTCATAAGTTCTCCTGCTTGTTTAATTGTTTTATTTTCATCTATCGTTATCACTGGTTTAACCATCACATCTTTAACATAAATCGGCAACGTATCACCTACTTATAATTTACGATTTTTAAATTTAAACTTAATTTTTTAAAAATTCTTCCAATTTTTCACCACTATCTCTCAACACTTTCCTACTCGGTTTTAAAATCCTTATATTTCCGTAACCAAAATCAACTACTAAGTAAAAAGGAAATCCTTCTAATTTCTCGGAAATTTTACCGTAAAAATAAAGAGATTTTTTTCTCGTAGATTTGACTTGTAAGAGTAAACATTTTCCATTTTTTAAACAAACCAAATCTGCTTCACCTAGGCTTGCTCCGGCCCTAACTACTTTCCACCCATACTTTTCAAAAATTTGTCTGATTTTTCTTTCAACCCTGTAGCCTTTTCTCTTCACGAGCATAATAAATATTAAAAATAAACTTTGATAAATTGTAAAAGATGAAGATTTTAGTGATTAGTGATATTCACAATGATATCGAAAACTTGATGGAATATCTAGATAAAATCCAAAACCTTGATTTTGACGTTATAGTTATTCCAGGGGACTTCACCGATTTGCCTCCCAAAGGATTTTCATCGATAGAAATAACCAAATTGATCATAGAAGAAATAAAAACACTTAAAAAACCGATGTTAAGCGTACCTGGAAATTGGGATAGAGATATCATTGAACTTTTAGAAGAAGAAGATATAAGCATTCATGGACGTGGAAAAATCATTGATGAAATAGGTTTCTATGGTTTCGGTGGTGCAAGAACGCCGTTCGATACTTTTTATGAACCTGGCGAAAGAGAAATCGAAGAAGGACTTAAAAAAGGGTTTGAAGAAGTTAAAAAAGCTAAGGTAAAAGTACAAGTAACACATATGCCACCTTTTAGAACTAAATTAGATGTAACGTATACAGGTGCACATGTTGGCTCTGAAGCTGTGAGGAAAGCCATTGAAAATTACAAACCTGTTCTTGCTATAAGTGCACATATCCATGAAGCTAGAGGCTTAGACGAAATTAACGGGACTAAATTGATTAACGCTGGTAGGTTTCCAGAAGGTTATTGTGGTTTTGTTGAAATTGTAAATAATAAAGTTGAAACTAGAATCCTCAACTTAATTTAATTACTCCATCACCAAAAAGAATTTTTATATTTTGGTTACAAAATAAATTACACTAATCAGAAAATTACCGGAAGGAATAGGGATAGAAATGAATAGGCAAGACTCGCTTATAAATATTTCTGTACAACAGAATATAGAATTGAAGAAAGAGCTCGCTTCAATTTTTTTGAATTTTGATGTTATCATGATAAAAATTTTACAAAAATTTTATTTCAACGGTGAAAATTTTCCTAACGATGTGAATTCTTATTATCTTCAACAACTTTTCTCTGAGTTAAGAAGTGAGGGGTTACAAATCAATGTTGAAACTTTGAGAAAAAGATTGGAAAGTTTGGTTAAATTAGGTTTGATTGATAAAGTGAACACTTATCCAAGGATATATGCACCTGTAAGGGATGTGGAAAAAGTAAGAAATTTGTTGATAAGGATAAAACAAGTTTTTTTGTGAACTTTTAGAAAATTTTCAAATTGAACATCTTTGTTATTGATTAACATTATTGATATAAAAACCAATCTCTCAAATAAGTGCGAACATTTAACTTATTTTATAAATTCTAGCAAACTACAAATTGAATAAAAAAACTCATTCTCGTTAAATTTTAACAAAACATATCTTTTTCTCACTCATATTAACATTAATTTTCTCACATTTATTTCAAAATCTTTGCAGATAAATTCAATTGTTTGCATTTATTTCAAAATCTTTGCAGATAAAAAATTTTATTTTTAAATCCTATATTTTAAAAAAACATGCCAAGAAGACCTTTTGGAAAATTTTTTGAATTAGCCCTTCTAAACTGCTTAGATCCAAAAATTCCAAGGACTGTAGAATTTATACGTAAATCTTTGGCCGAAAAATTAGATAGACCTGGTTTATCATGGCATACTGTTAACAAATATTTGTTATTATTAAGAGATGCTAAAAAGGTGGAGGAAATCCGTGTCGGGAAAGTAACAACTTATAAGTTGAAAACTTGAACGAGATATAATATATAATTAAAAAATAAAAAATTCTTTGGATTTTATGGATAAAAGAGAAATAGTGGAATTTTTCATGAAAAAAGGTATAATTCTAAAACCAGATGTACTTGAATATCTAGTTAACAAGAAAGGAGAAATCAAACAGATTTTGGAAAAAATTGATAATGTAGAAAAAATTCCACCTTTAATTTCAATCGAATTTTTAAAGAATTTATTAGAAGAGAAAAAAGTAGACGTGGAAGAAGTTAAGAAAGAAATTTTAGATAAGAAAATTATATCAGTTGATGATGTTTCTAGTGTTTTAATTCAAAGATATGAAAAGATTAAATCTTTTTTCACTTTTAGAATGGATTTGGTCAACCTCATTTCCATTAATAAAATAAATGAGAAGATGAAGAAATTTTCTCTAATAGTTATGGTGAGAGAGATAGATGAAATGGAGAATAAAATAGTTGTTGAAGATTTAACAGGAGAGATTATTTTTCACGTGAAGAATAAGGGGATTATGGATTATTTAATTGAAGATGAAGTTGTCGGTGTTGTTTGTGAAAGGAATGATGGAAGAATAGAAGTTGTTAATATCTTATGGCCTGATATACCTTTGAAAAGGAACATAGGAAAGTTGGAAGAAGATGTTTTTTGCCTGTTTTGTAATTTCACGATTTTTGAAGAAAATTATGAGAAAATTTTGGATAAGTTAAAAGAAATGAGTTTTGATAAGTTGTGTATTTTTCTTTTTTCTGATGTTGATGTAAATGAAAAATATATAGATAAATTTAAAAGTTTCCTACCTTTTAATTCATCCCTAATTTTAATAACAAAAAATAGAAATTTTAAGGAAGAAGATGTGTTAAGCTTTTCACCTCCTGTTTTCTTAAGGTTGGAGAAAAAAATCAACTTACTTCTTTCAACAGGAAACGACTTAGAATTTTACAAGAGTAAATGGGGGAAAGGAGATTTGGTCATGTTGAACTTACTTAAAAAAAGGCATTTAAATCCAATTTTCAAAACACAGAATTTGGCTTTGGAGAATAATTTCATTATCGACCCAATACCAGACATTTTTGTCGTTGGACCCTTTGATTCACCTTTTGTTTTGAACTACAAAGGAACAACTTTGATATCTTGTGGGACTTCAGAAAAAATATTTTGGATTGTAAATCTTAAAACACGAGAAAATTTAAAAATTGATTTGATTTAAGAATAAACATGGAAGTTATATTTCAGCTTCTAGATGTTGATTATATTTTTGTTGAGAATCAACCGATCATAAGGCTTCTCGGTAAAACAGAAGATGGGAAAACAGTTTGTGTGTTTTACAAAGGTTTTTTCCCATATTTTTACGTATTACCAAAAACTGGGATGATGGAAGATGTTATAGAAGAATTGAAGAAAAATTTTCCGAACGATTTGAAGAATATAGAAGAAGTTGATAAATTCTTACCAATAGGTTTTAAGGAAGAAAAGGTGAAAATGTTAAAAGTTACTTTGAAAGACCCTTCTAGAACAGCTACAATCAGAGAATACTTGAGGAGAAAAAATTTTGTGGAAGAAATCTTCGAGGCAGATATACTTTTTAAATACAGGTTCATGGCTGATTTTTCACTTTTCGGTATGAGTTGGTATAAAGTTCAGGGAAGGCCTACTCGTACAGAAACTATTAAAGCAGATATAATGTTGGATGTCGATAAAATAGATCCCGTGGATAAAATGGAAAGCGCACCACTGAAGTATTTAGCTTTAGACATAGAGATTGTCTCTGAAGAAGAGATAAATGCAGAGAAAGTGCCAATAGCTTTAATCAGTTTATCTTTCTTCCCAGCTTATAATGGAAAGAACAGCATGGTTTTAGTTGCTAAGAACAATATAAGAAAAATAAATCATGATATCTTGACGTTTAAAAATGAAAAAGAGATGCTTGAAAAATTTTTAGATATAATTGAGAATTTTGATCCCGATATAATCACAGGATACAACATCAACGATTTTGATTTACCCTATATTAACCAAAGGTTGAAAGTGAATAAACTAAAAAGAACTATAGGGAGATGTAAAGAGAAACAATTGAGTTCAAAGAGCTTGGGAGAAAATAGGTATAAAAATTCTGTTTTCGGTAGGATTATAGTTGATCCTTATTGGATGATAAAAGAAATGAGTGGAAGAGGGTTCTTCATAGGATTAAAAAGATTTGGTCTAGGAGATGTTTCTTCTTATTTACTTGGTGAAGATAAGATTGAATTTTCAGTTAAAGATAT
>JAWBTN010000024.1:0-11618 GCA_039000415.1 Candidatus Aenigmatarchaeota archaeon
CCTATTTCCCGAAACAACGTTCGTCATGATCTTTTTCTTCCCACTACTAATCAAAAACGATATTTCAACTCTAACTATTTCTTGCATAACTTCACCTGAAATGTAAATCATGTCTATAATACCACTTCACGTTGAAATCATGTAAACTTCTCTGAGTTTCGATTATCCTATTTTGAGGAAAACTTTCCCAACAATCCTTACAAAATATTCTTTTCTCCCCAAAACCATCTATGAATTCAAAAGTTCTGAGTGAGTTACATTTCAAACATCTCATATTCTCAATTTTTATTTTAAAAAGTTACACACAGATAACTTACGGAACAAGATTTCCGAAATTTCCGATGATTTTTCGTAAAAAGGTAATTTATTATTTTTTTATTAGAAAAAAAGGTTTAAATTACCTTTTTATTCTTGTAAAATCTCTCAACTCTTCTAAAATTTCAATTTTTAATTTATTTTTATCTTTTTTATTTATAATACCAGCACCAGCAGCCTCGTGTCCACCACCTATACCAAGTTTCTTGAATAAAAATCCAATGTTGACTTTCTTACTGCCACACCTTCCATGTATTTTTACGTTGTTTTTACCCTCTTCTAAGAGAAATATTATTTTTTCTGGATTTTTGGTTGAGAGTTGAGTTATTAAAGCGGAACAAATTCCAGCATAAACAGGTTTAACTTCACTAATCCACACATCCCCAACAATTTCCAAATTTCTGAAAAATTCTTTTTCACTATTTTTCAATTCTTCTTCGAACTTTTTACTAGCATTAATGATTTCCCTTCTACGTATCAAATCTTTTAAGTCCTTTGCTTTCAAAAACATTTCCAGAACGCTTTCGGCACCGAGAACCGATATAGCATTTCCAACCAATACGGAAGCTTTACCATACTTAGTCTTCCAGATATTCTTTTTATCCTTCACTCTTATCAAATCTTTACAATCATCTATACCAAAATCTCCGACAGTGCCTAACGAAGCAACCCATTCCTTTTCTTTCAGAAAGTTGAACATCTTGTAGATTACGTAACTAGTTGGTTGATAAATCCAAGATTTTTCTAAACGAGGATTTATCAAGATTATGTTTTCAGAGTTCAAATCATCACATGGATGATGATCGATTATCAACATTTTTTTATTTTCTTGAAGGAAGTTCTTTTCTATGAGGTCGACAGGAACGTCAACTGTTATAATTTTATCAAAATTTTTAATCCTTTTTTTTATCTTTTCCAATTTACCCCAACTACAAGCTAAAGTTGCATCGACTTTTTTCCCAAATTTTTCAAGAGCACTGAGCATTAAGTAAGCGGAAGAAACCCCATCTACGTCAGAATCGTAAATTAAAATTACTTTTTCCCCGTTTTTTATGTTACGTATGAATTCTTCACCTTTTCTGAAAAGTTCCTCAAGTCTTCTCTTCAGTTTTTTCACCTACAAGTTTCTTTATAACATCTTCATCTAAAAGAAGCAATTGTAAAGGTTGTTGTTTTGGTGTAGAGAGATGAAATTCAACCGTTGACATGAAATTATCGACATAATGTAATATTAAGGCTTCAAAATTCCTAGGAGGTGTTGGTCCAGTTTCCCCAAAATGTGAAGCCACTATATGTATCACTTCTTCCGGAAAACCCCTATGGTAAAGTTCGGCCACCGCTAGCATCGAATGATCTAGTAATATACCACTGTGTTTTACTTCCTCGCCTTCAACTTTCCATTCAAATATTTTCATGATGTCGTGGAGTAAAGCACCTGCTACAAGGTAATCTTTATTCACTTTGACTCCATAATTTTTTTCCAAAATTTCGGCAACTTGTAAACAAACTTCAGTAACTGAAGCGATGTGATTTATTAAATCACCCCTTTCAACAGTTCCGTGTCCGGGTATAGTGAAAGGAGTTCTTATTTTATCGATTTCACATTTTGGATATTTTTTAAATTCTTCGTGGGATAGAGTAGGGTTTTTCAAAAATTCCACTACCTTTTTCCTCAATTTTTCATCTTCTATGTTCCCGGCTAGTCTGATTAATTTTTCCATCCAATCCCTTATCCGAACAATGCACTCAAACCAACAGCAGCTTCTTCCATTTTTTCCTCTTCCTTCTTCTCTTCCTTCTTCTCTTCCTTGGTCGCTGTTGCAGGCATAATGGCAGCTTGTTGTATTACTTCATCTATGTTAATTCCCTCCAAGCTTGTCACCAGAGCTTTCACTTTTGCTTCATCCACGGTTATTCCAGCAGCTTCCAATATCTTTTTAACGTTTTCTTCCGTTATAGGTTTTTTTGCGTGATGTAGTAACAAAGCTGAATATATATACTCCAAATCAAACACCCCCCATTCTTTTTATCATAGTAGCATTATTAAAAGCTTTGATCAACAAGAGTTTTATCGTGTGTTTTGTCGGATAGAATATGTTTAAACTGAGGTTTGTGGCATGTTGATGTGCAATAGGAATTTGTTGTTTATATACCTCGACCAATTCCAATATTTCTTTAGGATAAACGTTTCCATTCTCATAAAAACAAACTACATTCAAACCAATGCTTATTGGTTTTATTTCAAGTTTTCTCAAAGCGTTGGCAACCTCTTTTGATATCTTTTCACCTTTCTTGACCAAAACCACATCTTTTTTAATCACTATTCTACCTTCTTCAACGCCAACAACTATACCTGCTTTGCTCAATTCACTTATGACAGGCCCAGGCATAAGGTTAGTTTTACCAGCTTTAACGATTATATCATTTGGTGCTGTATCAGATTCTTTAGCGTAAGTGTTAAATTTTAACGAAGATAGTAGCGAGTAAAACTTGAAAGCACCCTCTCTACATAAAATAAGTATAGGATTGTTTGGTATCATTCTTCCTAATTCACTGATTTTTTCTTTTTTGGATTCTTTGATGGCTCGGAGGAGTACACTTTTCTTCACGAATTTAATCATACCAACATCTCTGATTTTTTTCCTCAATTCTTGTAGTTCTTTACTGGGAAACTTATACACATCAGCTATACCAACAACAGGAAATTCTTCTATCAACTTCTTTATTTCTTCAACTTTTTTCACCTTTTCTTCCCTTATCAAATTCACACCTCCACTTTCACAGGTTTACTCATAGTTAGCTTTATGAAGATGTTTTTTATGTTCTGCATTCCTCTCGGAAGTTTAGCCTGAACAGCTTTTATGACAGCTTCTATATTTTCACAAATTTCCTCATCTTTCATATCTTCTTTTCCAACCATACATTGAATCGTTGGAGAATCTTTTACCCTAATCCTTACAGCCTTTTTGTAATCCTCTGTTATTTTTTCAACGTTCTCAGTTATTATTTTCGGCATTTTACCTTTTGGCCCCATGTATTGACCAAAAATCTTACCAACTTGAACCATTATTTTTGGCTCAGCGAAAAAGAAATCAACATCTTTTACCAATTTTTTTACTTCTCTTCTATTTTTTGAATAAAATTCCAAATCTTTGGTGGTTAAAATTTCACATCCAAGATTTTTCAAACTATCGGAAAAAACAACGATTCTTGCTTCCTTTCCTCTACCGTGTGGTAATATTACATCTTCAACAAATCTATTTTCCGGTTTTTTAACATCGAAATCTTTGAGGTTTATTATTAAATCAAAAGTTTGAGAGAAATTCCTTTTCTTGGAATTTTTCCTCAATTCTTGAATTGCTTTTAAAATTTTTTCTCTCATCCACGACCCTCCTGCCTAAGCAGTGAAGCGGGTTATTTTTATTTGATTTTAACACTTAAAAAACTTATCGTACTTACCTTCATCGATTTCTTTCAAAACTTCTTTCGGCTTTTTACCTTCCACGGTTACGGGCATACTGTTTGCAGTTCCCAAAACCATCTTCACAGCATTCTTTAAATCCTTAGCTAACATTTCTTTCATTTTAATTTTTGCAATTTTTACACATTGTTCTATCGTTAAGTTACCCATAAAAACTTCTTTTTTCTCCCCACTACTTTCTTTCCCACCCTTTTCTCTTTTAACAACCCCCAGCTCTTTTTTTATTAAACTCGAAACAGGAGGAATACCGACTTCAATTTCATATTTCCTCGTATTTTTATCGATTATAATTTTCACAGGAACTTCTATACCTTCATATTCTTTTGTTCTTTCGTTCACTTCTTTGAAAACTTCACCAACGTTAATTTTATAACTACTTAGTTTTGGAGCGGTTGTTGGTCCTGGAGACGCTTTCCCACCTTCCACTAATATTTCTATCACATCTTTATCTTCCATTTCATTTCCCACCTTTTTGCAACAGTTTAACGAATTCAACACTTACCGTGATCGGTATAGGCACCACAGCTTCTATAAGTTCAATCGTAACTTCCCTCTTCACTTTATCGTATTTAATAATTTTTCCTTCACCGCCTTTGAATGGACCACCGATAACTTCGACCAAATCACCAACATCGAACTCGATTTCAACTGTCTTGGGTTCTAGAAATCTTTTAACCTCTTTCAAATCTATAGGTCTCTTTATCAAGCCTCTAACATGTGGTATCATTTGAATAGCTTTTTCTATATCTTGTAACTCACCTTCAATGAAAATGTATCCTTTAATCTCTTCAGGATGAAAAAGCGCTCGAATGTTGAGACCTTCTAATTTTGCCTTTCCAGCTATAGCTTCCATCACAACGTTTTCCCTTCCAACCACAGTTTTAACACTGTATATCATTTTTTCACCTAGAGACCGAATATTGTAAATATTAAGTAAAAAATAAAACCTATTATCCCGAGAAGAACAACACCCAAGGCACAAATCCTTAAAGTTTCGATGAATTTATCTTTTGTTGGAATTTTATTCATTTTAAGTACTCTTATATACTCTTTTACTTTTTCCCTTATGTTGATCTTCATAACACCACTCAATCTAAAAACTCAATACCAAGAATATTCTCTATGTCTTTTTTTTCTTCTTTTGACCATTTTTTACCAGGACCAAAAATTTGTGGTGATTTTACACCAGTTATGACTAACATAGCTCTCAGACTTTCACCAAGTTCTTTAGCTATCTGTGCACCCCAGATTATCTTAGCATCTTGTGAGAGTTTACTGGATACTATTTCAACTATTTGTTGAGCTTCTCTTAAAGTTATATCAGGACCACCGACAACATTTATCAAAGCACCAGTTGCACCAGTTACATCTACTGTTATCAAAGGATTGTTCAGAGCCCTTTCCACAGCCTCGACAGCCCTGTTTTCTGTATCACTTTCTCCCATACCGATCATCGCAAGTCCACCATTTTTCATAACACTTTTCACGTCAGCAAAATCAAGGTTTACAAGTCCTGGTTTGGTTACGAGCTCAGCGATTCCTTTAACAGCGTTAACCAAAACTTCATCACATATTTTAAAAGCTGTTGCTAAAGAAACGTCGGGAACAATTTCCAAAAGCCTATCGTTAGGTATAACTATCATGGTATCCACATGATCTTCCAAGTTTTCCAAACCTTCTCTTGCATTTGCCATTCTCTGTTTTCCTTCCATGCTGAAAGGCAAAGTGACAACAGCAATTGACAATATCCCCAATTTATTCGCTATCTCTGCAACAACAGGTAAGCTTCCGGTTCCAGTACCGCCACCGAGTCCGCAAGTCAAGAAAACCATGTCAGCCCCTTGTAAAGCTTTTTTAATTTCTTCTTTACTCTCTCTTGCAGCTTCCATTCCAATCCTCGGATCTCCACCAGCCCCTAACCCAGAAGTGAGTTCCCTCCCGATTAAGATTTTTTTGTCAGCATCGGTGTAGAGCAAATCTTGGGCATCCGTGTTTATAGCTATAGTTTCAGCACCAACTATACCAACTTGCATTAGTCTAGTGATGGTATTGTTTCCAGCACCACCCGCCCCAACAACTTTTATTTTAGTTTTTCGGCTTTCTAAGATTGTTCTCAATTCTTCATCTATTTCCTTCGTTTTTTCAGAAGGTTTTTCTGTGAATTGTCTTACTCCCATTCAACTCCTTTTTATAATTCAAAATTTTAAAAATAAATCCTTATTCACCCTTTTTAAAAACTTCAACAAATTTCACTGTTTCAATATCCTTTATCCATTTTATCAATTGGGAAGATATTGCAGATTTTATTTTAAAATCAACGTCTACTTTCAGTTCTATTTCGACTTCTTTTTCATTTAACTTTATCTTAACATCTTCTAATCCTGTGAAATAATCTATTATGGCTTTAACCTTTTCTTCTTCATTTTCCACTTTCTTAACAATTTCGATTTCATACTCCAAACTCTTACCAGCGAGAGGATGGTTGAAATCAACTTTTACTCTACCACCATCCACACTTATTATCTTTCCTCTTAAGTTGTTGACCAATACGTAAGATCCTGGGATTATTTCAACACCCTGCTCTTTGAATCTGGCTTCCGGAATCAACTTGACCAAATCTTCGTTTCTTTCACCAAAAGCCTTTTCTGGTGGTATTAAAACTTTTTTCTTTTCACCAACTTCCATTCCTTTAATCGCTTCATTAAGACCAGAGATTATAAAGCCACCATCCACCACAACGGGTAGAGGACCATATTTTACCCTCTTGTTAAAGATTCCAGCTTCTCTTGCTATTTCTTCTTTTGTTGTATCAAAAACTTCACCACTATCACTTATTTTTCCAACGTATTCGATGTAAACAAAATCCCCGGAATTCATTTTAATACTTTCCTCCCTTTACATAATTTACAAAATGGAGTACCTTCTATTACGCAATTGGGACACACCAAAGCACCACAACCATGACATTTGAATAAAGCTATTGAATATTTCTTACAACTTTGGCAAATACCACCTACAACCAAAAAACCACCTTTGTAAAGTTTGGTTTGTAAGTATAAATAATTGTAATGGATTCAATCGATTTGTTTTCATAAAATCGTGCAGGGGGTGGGATTCGAACCCACGAAGGGACTAACCCAGCAGGTTTCCTCTCATCTTTGAATCAAAGCTTAAGGGTTAGTGTGCATCTTAAGCACCGCCGAGTGCAAGAGCACTCACTGCCGCCTTTTCCACTTGGCTACCCCTGCCAAAAATTATTTTAACTTTAAACTTAATCTTTTTTCAATTTGTTTAAACTTTTTTGAAAATCTTTCATCTTTTTTTCTAAAATTTCAGAGGCAGAGAGAACAACTTCTTCAGGAGTCAAACCACACACAGATTCTACGTTGAAAACGAACTTATCTCCTTCATAGTTATATCCTACCACTGCCGCTTGCCATTTTATATGTTCTCTCCCCACTCCTAACTGGGCTATCGCTTCGAATTGCAATTCTTCACCATCGAAAAGCTCAACTATCGGTATTTTATCAAAAACTGGTTTTACGTCCTTAGCACTGCTTTTAAGGTCTCCGGAATAAACCATTTTAGGCCCCTTCTCTTTCAAAATAAGTTCAACCTTACATCTACCACATCCCTTACCTTCACATTTACATTCGCTCGGTAAGTTGTAAGCTTTTTTATCAAAAGTTAGTGGAATTTGCCCCAACCTATTAGCTATAATTTCATCGGGTAATGCTGAATCATTTTTTTTAAAATCAACCCATTCTATTGCCATAGTTGGAACCTCAACCATCATAATCCTCCTTAAAGCGTTAGCGAAACCAGGAGAAATACCTTCAACGGAGAAACTCATCTCCATCCCATTTCTTTTTAAAATCTTGACTTTCATTTTTTCACCTTATCATTAGTTTTCATTAAATTTAAACTCTCCTCCCCCTCCTACCACCTTTTGGTCTCATGTAGCCGTGTGGAATCGGTGTCACGTCTTCTATCATCCCGATCTTAAGACCAGCTCTTGCGAGAGCCCGTATGGCTGGTTGTGCTCCTTGCCCAGGGGCTTTGGATTTGACACCACCTTTACCTCTTACTCTTATATGTACACCGACTATGCCTTTGGCTAAAGCAATTTCTGCGGCTTTTTTTGCTGCTAACATAGCCGGAAAAGGCATTCCACCTTCCCTATCTTTGTCTGTCATCATTCCCGCTGAAACTCTCGCTATAGTTTCTGCTCCTGTTAGGTCTGTTATGTGGATTATCGTATTGTTCGAAGTTGATAAGATGTGAGCAATACCCCATTTTTCTTTCACAACTTTCACCCAACTTCTATTTTATCTTCTTCAGCGATTGGAACTAAATAACTCGGGTATTGAATTTTTCTACCATTAACCTTAACATGGCCATGTGTTATCAATTGCCTCGCGTGTTTAATTGAATTGGCAAATCCTTTCATAAAAACTATGGTTTGTAACCTTCTTTCCAAGATATTTTCAACAGTTAAAGAAAGAACATCATCGATGCTATTACCATCTTTCAAAAAACCCATTTTCTTCAATTTCTCTATCAAAATTTTCTCCTTTTTTTCATCTTTTTTACCAACCAGATTTCTAGCAATTCTCCTGTATTTCCTGAGTATCGCCTCTGCTCTCCAAAGTTCTTTTTTTCTTTTCAAACCAAATTTTTTCATAAGCTCCTTCTCCTTCTCTATTCTTTCTTTATCCCAAGGCCTTCTAGGTTTTTCGTATTTCTTCTTCAATCTCCTCATTTTTTATCACTTCTTACTTTTTTCTTGAGAAACTTTAACAGACCTTTTCACAACTCCAACAGTCTTACCTTTCCTAAAAGAGCTTCTAGTCCTCTGGCCTCTAACAGGTAGACCATACATATGTCTAACACCTTTATAACTCTTTAATTCAATCATCTTTTGAATATCCAACTTTCTCGTCATTTCCAGATCAGTTCCAGTTAAATGATAGTCTAATCCTGTTTCTGGATCTCTTCTCCTGTTAAGAAGCCAAGAAGGTATACCAAACTTTATGGGGTTCTTTATAACTTCTTCCAATTTTGCCACTTCTTCTTCACTTAAACTTCCAAGTTTTCTATTTGGATCAAAACCTGCAGCTACGCAAACAGCTTTGCTCATAGCATGACTTATTCCTTTTATACCCAAAAGTGCATTCCTCAAAGGTTTTTCTCCGTTGAGATCTGTATTTGCGACTCTAACTATTAACTTTACTTCTTTTTTTGGCAAAGGTCTTTTCTCTATTTTTTCCTTTTTCGGTTTTTCAACTTCACTTTCTACTTTGACTCTGGTAACTCCCATTTAATATCACCATAACAATTAATTCGTCTTCTTAAGTTTTTAAAAGATATTCTGAGTTTGTCGATAAACATGGACCGGCCGGGATTCGAACCCGGAGCCTCTTCATAGCAGAAAATCTCATGCCTTTTCCATATTTAAGGAAGCGATCTACCATTGATCTACCGGCCCATCATTTCTTTTTAGTCCATTTAAGTTTTTTTGGATTTCTCCCCATCATAAAATTCTTTTCACATTTTGAACTACAAAAGTAAAATATTTCTCCACTTACTTTTACAAACATTTTTCCACTTCCAAATTTTATAAGGGAATTACAAAAAGAACACCTCACAAATTTCACCTTTCAACCAGCTTTGCTGCAGTTTCCATTTCAGTTTCCCTTAACATCAATATATCTCCAACTCTAACAGGCCCTATCACGTTCCTTATTAAAATCTTGCCTTTGTCGGGTCCTTCTAAAACTTTACATCTAACTTGTGTCACACCTCTTGCACCACTTCTTTCTAGTATTTGTAGAACTTCTGCTGGAAAAGATTTATCCAACATTTTAACCCTTAAGACTGTTCAATTTATCGATTATTTCCTTCAAATCATCTTTCGCTTCACCAGGATCTACGATGCAGGCTGCAGCACAAGCCACGTCAATACCAACAGCCCTTCCAAGTTCTTGTTTACTTGAAACATACCCATAGGGTATTTTCTTTTCTTCACAAAGTACTGGCAAGTGCATTACTATTTCTTCAGGATCCACATCTTCTGCTATCACTACAAATTGAGCAATACCTCTTTCTATGGCTTTTGTGGTTTCGTTCATACCTTTCTTTATCTTTCCACTATTTCTCGAAATTTCCATTACTTGCAGTATCTTAGATTTTAAATCTTTTGGTACTTCAAATTTAACGTAACTCTTCGGCACAATTTCACCTTTATTACTTTATTTATGAGTGTAATATAAAATTATATCCTTATATGGTTTATCAACTCTAGCAAATCCAACTCTTGGCATTTGAATTATTTGATCTTTTTTCAATTTTCTGATTTCATACTCACCAACAGCTTCTTTGATATTACCGTTTGGCATCACGATTTTAACTTTAACGTTGGGTTTAGAACACCAATGGATTTTTGGCAAATCTAAAGGCACATCTTTTGAAATGAAAACAGGTTTAGCATCTAGTTTTATGGTTGCAAGGTACATCAAACCAACCTCCTTTCCCCTAAAATTTTTATAATCCTCTTTTTCTATGAAAATCTCTTTCATGTCAACAAACACTTTTCTCTTTCCTCTTTCTGGAAAGTTTGGATGTAAGTTTATTTCCACACTATTAATTTCCGGTGAATTTCTTACTGATAGCTTCACAGGATCCAAAACAACCATGTATCTATTTGCGACTGGATCCAAAATTTTCCTGTTCTCCGCTTCCAATACTTCCCAACTCACAGTTCCTTCAGCTTTTGAAATCCCAGTTGATAAAATGAAATTTTTAATACCTTCCGGATGAAATCCCCTCCTTTTTAAGGCTATGAGTGTCGTTAATCTTGGATCGTCCCACCCCATCAATTTCCCCTTGCTAATCATACTCCTTATAATTCTTCCAGAACTGGGAACACCTCTTAAATTAAGTCTTCCAAACTCCATTATGTATGGAGATCTATATCCAAGCAATTTTTGAATGTATTGTTGTAACTCTTTCCTTATTTCAAATTCTTTGCTCCTGAATCTATGTGTTATACCTTCCCAAACATCCATCAAAGAAGTTCCAAAATCGTAAGTTGGCCAAATCTTGTATTTTTTTCCAGTCAACGGATGTGGGGCTTCAACTATCCTCATTATCGACGGATCTCTCATCGTTGTGTTAGAGTGTTGCATGTCTATTTTCAACCTTACAACAACTTTTCCTTCTTCAAAATCTTCCATCCTTTTCCATAATTCAAGATTTTCTTCCACTTCTTGCTTTCTATGTTTACATTCTTTCTTTAGGGCACGGTTTTTCCTTATAACCTCTTTTTTACATAAACAAACATACGCTTTACCCCCCACTATTAATTTTTCAGTAGTTTTGTAGAATTCTTCCAAATGTTTAGAAGAATAATCTACTTCATCCCAATTAATACCCAACCATTTCAACCCTTCTACGATGGCTTTGTAATATTTTTTTTCTACCATTTCAGGATTCGTATCTTCAAACCTCAAGATGAATTTTCCGTTATATTTTTTTGCGTATAAGAAATTTAGTAAAGCTGCTTTTGCATGTCCTATGTGAGGATACTTACTTGGTTCTGGAGGAAAAGCTGTTACTACTTTTCCCATTTCAGCTCCTTTTAGTTCCGGTAATTCAAATGGTTTTGTTTTCTTCTTCTCAATTTCTATTCCCAATAAATCCAACTTTTTCTTTTGTTCTTGATATGAGAGAGAGTTAACCTCTTCAACTATTCTTTCCACTTTACCTATGAGTTGTTTAACATTTTCTTTTAATTCAGGTCTTTCACCCAAAACCCTCTTGA
>JAWBTN010000025.1:0-11333 GCA_039000415.1 Candidatus Aenigmatarchaeota archaeon
CAATTTTCCTAAATTTCGATATAATAACAATCAGGATCTTACAAAAGTTTTACTTTAACAAAGATTTTCCAAATGATGTTAATTCTTATTATATTCAACAACTTCTTTCTGAGCTAAAAAGTGAAGGACTAGAAATAAATTTAGAAACTTTGAGAAAAAGATTGGAAAATTTAGTGAAATTGAATTTGATTGAAAAAGTTGAAACATATCCAAGAATATATATGCCTGTGAGAGATGTAGAAAAAATAAGAAGTTTTTTGATAAAAGTTAAAGAACTATTTTTATGAAGTTTTTGAAAAATTTTCAACTGAAATATATATAAGGTTTAGATTTTTTTCTCATCAAGTTTATTTAACAGACAAATTATTACTGCAAACATTTTCTTTTTTGTAAAAAAATTTAAATTTTTTCTTCTTCTCCCCTTTCAAAATTCCAATTTTTCATTTAATACCCTTTTATTCAATTTTACAAACATTTGTTTTATCGCATTTATAATAAAATGTTTGCACTTTTAGATAAATGTTTGCACTTTTCAGAGAATGTTTGCAGAAATGAAGAAAAAAATGCAAACACTTTTAAATTCGTTCCTTCTAAGATAAATTTATGCCTCGAAAACCTTTTGGTAAGTTTTTTGAAGTAGCTCTTTTAAGTTGTTTGGATCCCGAAATTCCTAAAACATCTGAAGCTATAAGAAGAGCTTTAGCTGAAAAACTAGATAGACCAGGACTTTCTTGGCATACTGTGAACAAATATCTTTGTTTTCTTCGTGATGCAAAAAAAGTAGAGGAAATTCGTATAGGTAAAGTCACAACTTACAAGTTAAGAAAACAAATTTAAATCATTGTTTATTTCTTAATTATATGAAAAGAGGAAGAAAAAGTTTGAGAGATGAAGTTAAATCAAAAATTTTGGAAATCCTTTCAAATACTCAAACCCCACTTACTATTTCTTCAATAAAAATGCTGATTTTTGAAAATTTCAATAGGAACTTTAGTTGGAACACAATTCAAAAATATTTAAATGAACTTGTTGAAGAATCTAAAATTATTCCTATTCATCTACCTCATTCAAGGTTAAAAGGAAAAACTGGTCTTACTGTTTATATATTAAAAAGATAATAATTTTCTTTGATTTTTATGAATCGAGAAAAAATTTTAGAAATTTTCACAAAAAATAATTTGTTACTAGATCCAAAGGCTTTAGAGTTTTTTATTCAAAATTCAAGCCAAGTGGAAAGTTTTTTGGAAAAAGTTAAAAAACTTGAGAGACAGCCTGTTATAATCACTCTTGATTTTGTCAAATCTTTAGAAAAATCTTATGAAATAGAGGAAATCAAAAAAGATGGAGCAAAGAAAACAACTTTATCAATTGAAGATCTTTCAAACTTTTTGGTAGAAAGATATGAAAAAATTAAGTCATTTTTTTCCTATAGATTGGATGTTGTTAATTTGATTTCAATAAACAAAATAAATGAAAAAACAAAAAAATTTTCCCTTATAGTTATGGTTAGGGAGATTGATAGAGAAAACAAAATTGCTTTTGTTGAAGATCTAACTGGTGAAATATCTGTACGTGTTCTGAATGATTTAATTGATTTTTTGGTTCAAGATGAGGTTGTTGGACTTTTTTGTGAGAAAAAAGATGAAGAAATTCAAGTTACAAATGTTTTCTGGCCGGATATACCTTTGAAAAGAACAATAGGAAAGCTAGAAGAGGATATTCTTTGCTTGTTTGTTTCAGAAGTTGCTTTTGAAGAAAATTATGAAGAAATTCTCAAAGAGATAAGCAAACTGAATTTTAAATTTTTGTTTATTTTTTTGTTTTTGAACAAAATCCTTGAAGAAAAACTTAAAGTGTTTAAAGAAAAAATACCACCAAACTCTAAACTTGTTTTGATAAGCAATGCGAAACAAAACTTTGATGATATTTTGTGTTTTTCAAGTCCAGCTTTTTTAGTTTTAGATAAAAAAATTGTATTTTTGCTAGTTGACGGAAAAATTTTTTCAAACTACAAAAATCTTGGAAAAGATTGTGTAGAGATAATGTTAAATTTACTTAAAAAAAGACATTTGAACCCAATCTTTAAAATTGAAAACTTGAGCTTAGAAGACCGCTATTTGGTAGACCCAATTCCAGACATATTTGTTTCAGCAAATTTCGGTAATTCTTCTTTAATCAATTATAAAGGAACTACAATCATTTCTTGTGGATCTTCAGAAAAGTTGTTTTGGATTGTGAATCTTAAATCACGAGAAAATTTAAAAATCAGTTTAACATAAGAATAAACATGGAAGTAAATTTTCAGCTTTTAGATGTTGATTATATTTTTCTAGAAAATCGTCCTATTATTAGGCTTATTGGAAAAACAGAAGAAGGAAAAACTGTTTGTGCATTTTACGATGGTTTTTACCCTTATTTTTATGTTCTTCCAAAAAGGGATATGGAAGATAAAGTAATTGAAGAATTAAAGAAACATTTTAATGGAGATGTTAAAAACATAGAAAAAGTAGAAAGATTTTTGCCGATTGGTTTTCAAGAAAAAAAGAAAGAAATGTTAAAAATAACATTAAAAGATCCATCTAAAACAGCAAATGTAAGAGAACATTTAAGAAAACAAGATTTTGTTGAAGATGTTTTTGAGGCAGATATTCTTTTCAAATACAGATTTATGGCAGACTTCTCGCTTTTTGGAATGAATTGGTACAAAGTATATGGTACACCTATCCACACGCAGAATGTGAGAGCCGATCAAATAATCAAAATGGAAAAAATTGAGCCACTAGAAAAAATAGAAAATGCACCACTTAAGTACTTGGCTTTAGATATTGAAGTTGTTTCGAAAGGTTTGGTAGATCCTCAAGAAAATCCAATAGCGATAATAAGTATGGCTTTTTTCCCAGCTTTTAATGGAAAAAATACAATTGTTTTAGTTGCAAAGAATAACATGAGAAGAATTGATAAAGATGTGTTAACTTTTAGCAGTGAAAAAGAAATGCTTGAAAAATTTTTAGAAATTGTTGAAAGATTTGATCCTGATGTTATTGTTGGTTATAACATTAACGATTTTGACATACCTTATATAAACGAAAGACTTAAAATCAATAAGTTGAGAAGAACATTAGGAAGATGTAATGAAAAACCACTTTCTTCAAGAAAGTTAGCTGAAAACAGATATAAGAACTCTATTTTTGGAAGAGTGATAGTAGATCCATATTGGATGATAAAAGACATGGCAAGTAGGGGTTTTTTCACAGGGCTCAAGAGATTTGGTTTAGGAGATGTTTCTAAATATCTTTTAGGTGAAGATAAAATAGAATTTTCTCATGCTGATATGCCCCTTGCTTGGAACGGAAGTGAAGAAGATATGAAAAGATTTATTGATTATGCGAGGAAAGATTCAGAACTTGTTTTAAGACTGCTTCTAGAAAAACAGTTTTTAGATAAATATATAGGAATTTCAAAAGTTTCAGGTTTACTTTTACAAGATTCTCTGGATACTGGAGAAGCTGGTAAAGTAGAAAATTTACTCTTAAGGGAATTCAATAAAGATGGGTTTGTTCTTCCTTGTAAGCCAACTGAAAAAGAAATTGCAAGAAGAAAAGCCGAAAGAGATGTTAAAGGGTTTAAAGGGGCTTTCGTCTTAGATCCGGAAGTTGGTTTACATACAAATTGTGTAGTTTATCTAGATTTTGCATCAATGTATCCATCTATTTTTATTTCTTATAACATTTGTCCAACAACTCTTTTGATAGAAAAAAGAGATGACATAGAAGCAATAACAACACCTTTTGGTACTTCTTTTGTACCCCCACATGTAAGAAAAGGAATAATACCAAGAACACTTGAAAGGCTAATAAAAGAAAGGAATATAATCAAGGCTCAAATGAAAAATGAAAAAAATGTGGAAAAGAAAAGGGCTTTAGATGCTTATCAAGAGGGTTTGAAAAGAATAGCGAATGCTTCTTATGGCTACACAGGATTTCTTTTAGGCAGGATTTATGTTTTGAATATAGCAAATGCAATAACAAGTTGTGGCAGATATTATATTCAAGAAACAAAGAGATTAGTTGAAACAAACACAAAATATAAGGTGATTTATGGAGATACAGACTCTGTTATGATAAAAACGGATACACAAGATATTGATAAAGCGATAGAAATTGGCAATCAAATTGCAAATTTCTTAAATGAAAAATTCGAAGGTAAGCTTAAAATTAAAGTAGAAAATATATTTAAAACACTTTTAATTTTGACCAAAAAAAGATATGCTGGTTGGAGTTTTGAAAAAGTCGATTCTGAGTACAAAGATGAAATTGTGATGAAAGGAATAGAAACAGTTCGTAGAGATTGGTGTGATTTGGTTAGTGAAACACAAGAAGCAGTCTTAAACATTTTACTTAAAGAACAAAATCCGAGAAAAGCTTTCAACTATTTTAAGGAAGTAGTTCAAAAACTACAAGCTGAACAAATTCCATTAGAGAAGCTAGTCATAATAAAAGGGATTTCAAAAAGACCAGAAGAATATAAAGGAGTACAACCTCATATTGAGCTTGTGAAAAAAATGAAGAAAAGAGGAGAAACAGAAATTCCAACAATTGGTGATAGAGTAGGGTTTGTTATTGTTAAAGGAGCACAAATGGTTTCAGAAAGAGCAGAAGATCCTGAGTATGTTAAAAAACATGGTTTAAAAATAGATTCACGCTATTACATTGAAAGTCAGCTCTTACCACCATTGGAAAGAGTTTTTGAAGCTGTTGGAGTAGCTAAAGCAGAATTGGTTGGGCTAGGTAGACAAATGCTTTTAGGTGAAGCTATAAACAATCACAAGAAAATTGAAGAAAAACCAATTTCCAAAATTGATGGAATGATTTGTAGTAAGTGTAATACTAATTTTAGAAGAGTTCCTTTGATGGGAAGGTGTACTAAATGTGGAGGTGAATTAGAGTTTTATTTTGGTGAAACAAGATCAAAAACATTCTCTTTTAATTTTTAAATTAAATATTATTCATGAAGAAAGTTTCAATAATAATTCCAACAAAAGATGAGCCATATATTCAAGAACTAGTTAAAAAAATTCACAAA
Organism: Candidatus Aenigmatarchaeota archaeon; assembly: GCA_039000415.1. GTDB lineage: Archaea > Aenigmatarchaeota > Aenigmatarchaeia > CG10238-14 > SCSR01 > JAVZGQ01. The sequence continues at coordinate 5,083 of JAWBTN010000025.1, forward strand.
ATTCTTAAAACTGAACATGAAATAATAGTTGTTGATAAGAGTAAAACTACACCAAAACTCAAATACGCAAGAGTGATAAAACAAAAGAGTGATGGTCTTGGAAAAGCTTTTTTGGAGGGACTGAATTTTGCAAGAGGTGATATTATAGTTTTGATGGATGGTGATGGTAGCCACAGACCGGAAGATTTACCAAAGCTTATAGAAAAAACAAAAGAGTATGATATAGTTATTGGTTCAAGATATGTGAAAGGCGGTAAAACAAAAGACAAGTTTTACAGAATTTTAATAAGCAAATTTTATTGTTTTCTCGCTTCTTTAATTCTTGGTTTAAAAATAAAAGACAATATGTCAGGGTTTTCTGCTGTAAGGAGAGAAGTTTATGAAAAAATAAAATTAGACCCTCTAGGGTTTAAAATAAATACTGAACTTTTGTTTAAAGCTAAAAAATCTGGTTTTAAAACATCAGAAATTCCAATAGTTTTTGAAAAGAGAAAAGAAGGAAAATCAAAAGGAAATTTAAGAGAAGGAATAAAAACCTTAAGATTTATTTTAGAATTAAAATTGGAGTGTAGGTAATTGAATTTAAATCTTAAGGATTGAATTAATTTTTTATGGGTTTGAAATTTTTGAGTTTTCTAGTAGGCTTGATTATTTTAGTTTTAATAATATACTTTTCGGGTATAACTGAAGTTACTCATATCATTTTAAATTCAAACTTAAGTTTTGTTTTTTTGGCAATTGTCTGTTTTTCTATTTCAGTTTTTTTAAAATCTTTGAGATGGCTATATTTTCTTAAGTCTGTGAAGATTGAAATTCCTTATTCCCATGCTTTTTACAGTTTCAATTCTGCCATGTTTTTTGGTAATTTGGTTCCGATGAAAGCATTTGAAATTCTGAGAGGATATTTTTTAAAATTGAAATTTGGTACATCATTTTCAAAAACAGTTCCTTTGGTTTTAACTGAAAGAGCTTTAGATGTTTTCGTTTACATTTTATTTTCGCTCGCTACTCTTCAAACAATAGCAGAACTTATTCCATCTCATATTACTACATTAGCTTTCATCGGAATTTTAATCTTCTTTTTGATATCAATTTCTATTTTGTTAATTCTTAATAATAAAAAATGGATGCTTGTTTTTTTCAAAATAATAACAAAATTACCATTGATAAAAGGTTTCAGTAAAAACTTGAAAAATATTGTAAGAAATTTTTCTATAGGGTTTAATCAAATTAAGCGTTCAAAATTTCTTGCAAGAATTCTCCTTTTTACATTTTTGATTTGGATTCTTGAATGTTTTATATTTTTATTTTCATCTAAAGCTGTTGGAATAAATTTACCTTTCTCTCTATTTGCTTTACCTTTGATTTCAATTCTCCTTGGTAGCTTGACTTTTATGCCTGGTGGTCTAGGTTCGATAGAAGCAATATTGATTTTATTCTTATCTCTTCTTGGAGTTCCTTTACCACAAGCAACTTCTGCAGTTTTAATTTATAGGGCTATAGTTCATTTTTGTGAAAATTCCATTGGGGCAATAGTATGTTTTCACATCTATGGAGCAGATATTTTTAAAAATCTTTTGAAGGGTTTGAAGAACAGGTAAAGATATTTAAAACTATAAAATAAAAATTTCCTTTTCCCTATTTGTTCTATTGTATTGATAAATTACGCACCATCCTTTGTCTTCGTTTTGATTTTTTTTATTTTCCACACCTTTTAAAAGTTGTGTGACTCTCTTCCATCCAATAGTCGTTCTTAAAAAAGCTCTTATTAAAAACCAATATAGAACTTTCAACTTAGAAACTAAAGGAGACGGTGTTTTAAGATAGAATATAAGTTGCTTAAGTGTTAAAAATTCTATCCTCATATGATTTTCTCGTAAACTTTTACTAAATTTCTCACACAATTTTTCCAAGTTAATTTATTTTTGATTATCCACTTTCTTTGATTTTTGAGTGGTTGTAATTTCCCACCTCTTATTTTTAATAAAATATTTTTAAGTTCTTCAAATTTTGAAATTTTATAAATGGGTAGAATTTCTCCTATACCTACATTTGTTCCTATTATGTAAGGAACTTCGCATGCCATCGCTTCCAGCCACACCATGTTAAAACCAGCTTGTATATATGGAATAGAAATAAAAATCCCAATTGTGGAGTAAAATTCTGGTAGTTTTTCAAACGGTAACTTGCCTTCTGTTGAGATCCAATTTAATCCTGTGTTTTTAATAATTCTCAAAATTTTATTCCTATTATACTTTTGGGCGATACCAACCAGTAAATTTTTTCTTTCAACTTCTTTAAGTGGTTTAAAAAAAGTCAGGTTCACACCATTGGGAATGTAAGTTGATCTTTTATATTTTCTTTTCATGGAAGGGGATACAACTATTGCTCTATTACCTAATGAATTTATACAATAATTTTCGAAATATTTGGCAATAAAATTTGTTGGAAAAGCATGAAATGTTGCTATCACATTCTTTATTCCAGATCTTAGTGCGATATAAGTTATTGACCAGTCATGGGTATGAATAATATCATATTTTTTACTCCACCTTAATAAACAATTTCCTTAACTTAAAATAGGATGAAAAAAAAGAAGTCAATCCTAAATCTTCATTTCTAGTGATTTCTTCAACTTTAAATCCTTTTTTTCTTAATTCTTTAGATACCTCTTTCACATGGATACTAACCCCACCTTTAGCAGTTTTGTGAACCATTAGAATTTTCATTTTCCAAAACTCACCCCCACTATATAACTTATTCTTTTAATTAAAACAAATAAAAATCCATAGAAAATACCATTTATTTTGTTACTTTTTATAGCTACTTTTACTCCTTCGTATACAAAGTATAAGAAAAACAACCATAACATAATTATAAAAATTTTGAGAGAAAAAAACAAAGAAAACATTACTGATCCTAAATAACACCAGAAACCTATAACGAACAATAAGTTTTTTTTCATCTTCCAGACATTTCCTAATTTTCTATCTCCAACTCCATAATTATAAAACTGCTCTATAAATTCTTTCCAAGTCTTTCTCATTTTCCAATAAACTATCGCATTTTTAGCGAAAACAAATTTATATCCCTTCTTAATAAGTTTTAAATTAAATTCCGTATCTTCGCCAGTATTCAAATCAGGATAACCACCAACATTTTCCCAAACTTTTTTTCTAAAAGCAATCGAACGAGAGGACATTCTTGAAGGATTCATAAAAATCTTTTCTGGTTCTGGAACAGTAATTAATCCTTGGAAATATTCAAAATCATTTGTATAATATGGTTTGTAGATTCCTACAACAACATCTACTTTATTTATGAAAGGTTTTGTAATATTTTTAAGCCAATTCTTGTCCAAGATACAGCCGCAATCTGTTACTGCAATTATCTCACTTTTTGCCTTTTGGATTGCGATATTCCTTCCTTTTCCAATACTTGCTTTTTTTTGAAATACTTTAATCCATTTATGTTTTTTTGCGTAATTTTTGATAATTTCGAGTGTTTTATCAGTAGAACCACCATCCACAATTATAAACTCGTCTGGTTTTTTTATCTGATTAACTATCGAGTTCAGAAATTCTTTTATATTAGTTTCTTCATTTTTAACGGTCGTGATTAAAGATACTTTCATCATTATAAAATTGTAGTTATGAGTTTATAGATTTAATAAATAGTTTACAATTCTTTTAGAGGCTTTCCCATCTCCATACGGGTTTTTAAACTTAGCAATCTTAAGTTTTTCATTTTCAATTTCTTGTATGAGTTTTTTGCTGTACTCTACATCAAGTTTTGTGAGAAAATTAATACCTGTTTTCAAACCTTCGTCTCTTTCTGTTTTTACTCTCAAAAGTATACATGGTTTTTTAAATGCCAAGGATTCTTCTTGAATAGAACCACCATCAGTTATAAGATATTTACAATTTGCTAATAGTCTAATGAATTTAAGATAGGAGAGTAATTTAGATATTTTAATGTTTTTCTTTTTTTCAATTTTTTTCATCAAACCAAATTTGATTAATTGTTGTTTTGTATTATCATGAAGAGGCCAATAGGCTGGTATATTTACATTACTAATAATATTAACAATTTTTTCTAAGCGTTCTTTTGATTTGATGTTCTCATGTCTATGGATGTTAATTAGGCAGAAGTTTTTTTCTTTTAATTTGCCGAATTTCTTATTGGCTATTTTAAGCGAAAGCAAAGCAGCGTCTACTATTGTATTACCAACATTAACTATTTTTCCTCCTAATTTTTCTTTCTTTAAATTTTTTACAGCCCCTTTAGATACAGCAAAGAGTATATCCGAAAATCGGTCAGCAATTCTTCTAGAGATTTCCTCTGGGAATGGCTCAAAAATATCATTGCTTCTTAATCCTGCTTCCAGGTGTGCATTTTTCCACTTTTTGTTTTTATTTAATATGTTTGAGGAAGCTATAGCTGCCATTGTAGTAGAAAGTGTATCACCATGATAACAAACAAATTCTGGTTTTATTTTTCTAATTTCTTTCGAAATTTTTAGAATTCCGTCTAACCCCCAAAAAATTGCTTTATGAGTTTTGGTCATAAATCTAGAAGAAAGTTTAGGCGGTGTGTATAAAGTTATATCTGGGCCTTTAATTCTAAAATCTTTAATTAAATCAGTTATTAAGTGTTGTCCAGTATGAATAAAATAATACTCAATTCCTTTTTTCTCCAATTCCTTCATTATAGGCATGGTTTTTATTAATTCAGCTTTCGTTCCAAGGACAAATGCTATCATATTTATCATTTAGGAATTGAGGGTTTATTTTTATGAAAATAAGGCATTTTGCTGTCAGGAATTCTACCATTTTTTTAAAAATGACAATCTTCTTTTTTATCACTCTTCGATTATCTAGATATATATCTAGATATATAAAAAATTTACTTTTTTTAAATAAAATTTTTAAAATAAAATTAAAATTAAGATATGAAAGTTTTTTTATTTATGGGCATGCACCCGATGTACGAGACTCTTGTAAAATATCCACCTTCAGGTATTGAATACATCACAAATATCGAAGAAAAATCGTTTGATAATTTAAAAATTTATAAAGATGAAAACTATATGAAAAAGAAAAATTTACTTAATAAAGTTTTAAACTTACTAAGAATACCACGAATTTATTATTCTTTTAATAAGTACGAATTAATACATTCTACGCGCGGTTTTTTAATTCTCAACAAAACTCCGTGGGTTGTTGATATAGAGCATGTTGCGTCTTTTACTGGTATGCAGCATAAAAGTTTATACAATAGCAAATATTTAATTTTCAAAATTCTAAATCGAAAGTATTGTAAAAAAATAATTCCACATTCTATAGCAGCAAAAAAATCTTTTATTTCAGTCTTTGGAAGAAAACTGAATGATAAGCTTAGTGTAGTCTATCCGGCTATATATCCTTTGAAATTCAAACGTAGAAAAAATGAGAAAGTAAGATTACTTTTTATTGGTAAAAATTTCAAAGAAAAGGGTGGTGAAGAAGTTTTACGTGCATTTCAGATTCTAAAAAAGATGTATGATGTAGAGCTTTTCATCAAGTCAGATGTGCCAAAGGCGTTAATAAATAAGTTTAGCGATAAAGGAATCATTTTTGTAGACAAAATTGTAAGTAGAGGAGAGTTGTTTAAAAATTATTATTTTTCTTCTGACATTTTTGTATTCCCTACATATATTGATACTTTTGGTTATGTTTTGTTGGAGGCTATGGCGGCAGGCATGCCTATAGTTGCTACAGATATTTTTGCAATACCAGAAATAGTAGAAGACGGAAAAAACGGACTTCTAATAAATTCTCCTATTAGGTGGCACGACGAAAATTATTTATTTAATCTAAAATGGGGTTCAAAAAAAGATAAAGAATTTATTGTGAAGCAGTTAGTAGAAAAACTTTCTTTATTGATAGAAGATTCTTCTTTAAGAAGAAGAATGGGAAGGTATAGTAGGAGGTTAGTGGAAAGAGGAAGGTTTTCGATAAAAGAGAGAAATGAAAAATTAAGAAAAATATACGAAGAAGCAATAAGATAGTTAAATTTTGAGAACCATTCTTTCTAAATTTTTCATCTATTTGATTATCTCATTTATAATAGGCAATTGCAAAAAAGTTAAAATAACAATTCCAAGTAATTCTTATATGAGCCTTACCAGAAAAATGTTTTCAAATTCATTTTATCTTTTTTTAGATTTGTTAGTAGTTAATCTTCTTGGTTTAATCTTCTGGTTTTTCAAT
>JAWBTN010000026.1:0-11325 GCA_039000415.1 Candidatus Aenigmatarchaeota archaeon
GCTCACAGTTGTGATTACAGTTGTTTGTATTCCTTTTTTTCTCAATAAATTTATGGCCTTAACTGTTTTTTCAAAAGTTCCTTTTCCTCTTATCATTTCATGAGTTTTTTTCATTCCATCTAGACTAATTCCAACTACTTTCGGTTCAAGTCTAGAAATTTTATCTATATACTTATCTAAAATTGTGCCGTTTGATACGAAATTAAGATTCATACCCAAATCCTTGATACATTGAGCAACAGAAAACCAATCTTTTCTTAAAAATGGTTCCCCACCCATTAGAGAAACATCCTCACAACCCAGGTCGGCTAACTCTTCACAAAGTTTGAAACATTCTTTTGTATTTAATTCGTTAGGTCTTGGGATACCTGCAGATGAACCACAATGAGAACATCTTAAGTTGCATTTTAAAGTAAACTCCCATACTGCACATTTTAATTGATAAATCATAAACAGAATATATTTGTCTATTTCTTATAAACATTATACATTCTTACATAACCAAAAAAAGTTCTGCCCACTAGATAGCCTAGTATAAAAGTTACAACCGGTATAAATAAACGATATATTGCTGATTTCTTTCCTCTTTCAGGAATCAGGGCTGGTTCCACTATACCAGGAAAAGGATAACCTGCACAGTTAGTACAACCATCACCTGAAGAGATACCTAGCATGAAGGTTAAAACCGATAAAATAACTATTAGAATAGGATGAATTAAGAATCTTACTAATTTTTCTTTAGTTGCGATATTTTGAATATTCCTTATATCTTGATCTGAAACATTTAATTTCTGGAATATTGATTGAAGTTTTTCATTAACTATACGATCACCTCTTATAAACATTATACTTTATTGCTTGTCCAAATGCAGGGGATAATTTTATTGCAACTAAAAATACAATTACAGATAATAATAAAATTGCAATCTTTGAATTCCTCTTTTTACTGATTAATGTATTTGGGATTACCAAACCTGCAGCATAAGGATAACCTCCGCCACCTGTAGATGGACAAGTCACTTTACCAGCAAAAAATCCTATTATAAAAGATATTATTGCGATTATTGCTGTTGTTATCCAATAAAGTATCTTGTTTGTAAGACCTGCTTTTTTAATGTTTTTTATATCTTCATCTGTGATGTTCAATTTTTGTCCTATCTCTTGAAGTTTTTGTTGTGCTATCATAATTAATTAGTATACTTAAGTATACTTAAATTTTTAAACCTGAAAGTATTTGTTAGTCTTCTGTAATCGGTTCTTTCTGAATCAAATCACTCCTACTATTTTTAGTATATTTTAGTTCTATTTCAATCCTTTTTCTATCTCCCTTTTTTGTTATGAGACTTAATGCTTTTTCATAATTTTCTACTATTTTAGTTTTTTCAAGTTTAAGAATTAAACCAAGTCTAGCTATGTTCCAATAAATAAGAGGGTTATCAGGATTTAATTTAGAAGATTTTAAGAAAAGGCTTAATGCTTTTGAAAAATTCTTTTTATAAAATTCTTTTATGCCGATGTTAAATAATTTTTTAGCTTCCAAACAAACTAAATAAAAATCAAAAATTTTGATATCGATTGGCTCCAAATTTATTATATAACTAAATCTCTCCTTATAGTCTGCTTGAGTACTTAAAATATCTAACATCGAAAACTTAAGGTAACTTATAAAGTTTTTAAATTCTTGCTCTACTCCGCCAGCGTTCTTTTTACTTTTAACCCATAAGGAAAGAACCTTTTTATGAAACTCTGTTTTAACTAAAAAGTTTAATAGATTGATTTTACTCTTCGCTTCAGATTCTTTCACAATACCAAAATTAATACACTCCTCAAGAAATGCTAAGGGGATGTAAGGATTGCAGATAGCTGTCTCGGAAATAATTTCATTTATACAAGCCTCTTTATCTTCCTTCAATTTTTCATAGGAATCAAATATTTTCTTAAGCCAACTTTCTAATGGAATTAGTATGTAAGAGTCGTCTGTTTTAAGTTTACTTTTTAGTCTTTTTCTAAAGCACGCAAAGAGTTGTTTCTTTAAAAAGTTTTTGGGTTTTTTACATACTATCCTCATTCCAGGCTCATATCTATGTGTCTTTGGCTCTTCTCTAAAGATCTTCTCAAATCCCACTTCTTCTAAAAGATTTCTCAACAAACTAAATGTAAATCCTGTTTTATGCTGAAATCCCAAACTGTCTATACCATAAAACCATTGTAACATTATTTTCTGGTTTTCTAAATCGATAGAAATGAATTTTTTAAAGGATTCCTCTAAGTCGGGTGTCTCCAATATCAAAACTCCTTCAGGTTTTAAGATTCTAAACCACTCACTCAAGATATATTTACAGTGGATATAATCAAAATGTTCTATCAGTTGATAAGCTTCGATCAAATCAACTGTATTCGATTTGAAAGGAAGATTACTCACATCGCAAATTTTGTCTGCTACAGTATTATCAAATTTATCTATGTTAATGTAACCGGGTTTATAAACAGGGCCGCAACCTAGGTTAAGTTTTATTTTTTTATTCATCATAAATTAGTTAAGAATCGATATTTAAATAATCCCGAGTTCTATCGTATTTTCAGGGTTTACATATTGGAGTATAATTTTTTTTTACAATTGAAAATTAAATTTGTCAGATTTTTAACCTGTGTTGAGCTCTTTCTTAAAATTAAGTGATGGGATTGAGGAAAGAGCATAAGATAGATAAAATTGGATGTAAGCAAAAGCTTTACAGTTGCTATAGCAATAACAAATAAAGGCGAATTGATAAAGTAAGCTAACCTTAGCAATTTTACAGAAGAAGTTAACAGATAAGATTTGAGGGGATATGAATTAGAAGAATTTTAATTTGTCACACTTTATTTTTAATTTTTTCTTCGGTAATTCTAGGTGATTTTGATATTTTTCTAAAGATATGATATGGATGATTTCATGTTTCATTTCACTTAATTTTTCAGAAATATACCATCTATGGCATCTCATCGGATTCCACTCCGCACAAAGTATTGCAGTAACTTTACCGTCAATTACGTCCAAAAGTTCTTTAACTGCATCTTTGAATTCCTTGGTCTTGCTGAAAGTTTCGTATCCCTTCTCTCTAAATCCTCCCAATTTCGAGAAATGAATGTAACTTATGTTGTTTTTCGCTAACTCAACCTCCAGATTTTCCTTGTTGAACCACGGGAATTTTTTGCTTGAAGGGAAACGCCTCACGTCAACTACAAGCTGGATTTCGAATTTTTTCAAAATCGATAGGAATTCCTCAAAATCCCTAGTGCTATGACCTAAAGTGTAAATTTTCATGTTGAATACAACGAAAGTGAGCCCAAGTTTTCCTCAATTTTATAAGCTAGACCTTCGGCATACCTCTTAGCCCTTATTTCATTTTCATCATCTTCATAATTTTTCAAGTAATCTAAAAAATTCTTATACTTGAACTTCAGCTTTCCTTTAACGTTCTCGGCTGCATGGTAGAATTCTTCCGCCAGGATTTTGATTTTTTCTCGAAAAGGAGAAAAGAAGTAATCTATGGGATCTATGTAAATTTTATTCCTTATCGAATCGTAAGCTCCCCTTATTTTACCCAAAACAATCCTACCGTATTTTGTTATTACGTATATGAAAGGTAAAGGTTTGTACTCAACTTCAGGCAACTTTTCTTTTTCAACACCGAGATCTTCAGCAACCCTTTCTTTCACCATTTCTTCCAAGTTTGGAGAATATAGCGCGCTGATCAATTTTTTGAAAACAATTTTCAACCCTTCAAACATATCAATTATTTACCCACAAAACTAAAAAAACTTATCTTGAAAGAAAATCGGCTATGTTAAACCAAGCTTTTTTAACATTTTCAATGTTATAACCACCGCCTCCAAAAACGACCAACTTTCCTTCACAAACTTTCTCAGCTAAATTGTAAATTTCCTTGAAAGCTTTGAAATGGCCTTTTACACTGAAATTGAGCCTTGTTAAGGGATCTCCTTTTATACCATCAGCACCTGCTTGTAAAAGTATTATTTCCGGATTAGCTTGCATGCCAAAATCAACTATTTTTTTAATACCTTTCAAAAGTTCTTCATCACCTGCACCAGGCTCAAGAGGGATGTTGAGTTTTGTTCCGAAAGCTTCACCTTCACCCCTCTCGAATTCTAAGCCGGTTCCGGGAAAAAGATTGGTTTGATGAACGTCTGCTATCCAAACTCTCGGGTTCGAGTAAAAAGAATAGAAGACACCATCACCGTGATGTGCATCCATATCTACATACAACACAACTCTAGCTTTCAATTCTCTCAATAAATAAGATATCGCAACTCCAACATCGTTGAAAACGCAAAAACCCGCACTCCTATCGGGAAAAGCATGGTGCAAGCCACCTGCGATGTTGAAAGCAAAATTCACTTCAGATTTGAACACTTTTTCAACAGCTATGACCGAAGCACTGACAACTGCTAAAGCATCTTCAAAAACATTCTTGTAAGCTGGTGTATCACCGTAATCTAAGTAACCTTCACCTTTTTCAGCCATCTCCTTAACAAAATTCACATGCTCTTTTTCATGAAAAATGTGTAGAATTTCTGGTTCGAGCAATCGAGTTTCCATAACTATCACACCTTTCCTTTTCACTATACCCCTTTTTTCAATCTCTTCAAAAGCTTTTAGCAATCTTCCCGAGAACATCGGATGATTCGGAAAACCGTAATTCAAGTTCTTTCCACTCAACAACAAAAGCTTTTTCTCCATGAATTTAAATTGCCAACCGAGATTTAATTTTTTAAAAAATTATGGGAAATCTACGACGAGTTGATTTTAACTTTTAAAATCAAATTAATTACATGCTAGACTTGAAGAAAGGGAAAGAATTGGTGAGGCTGGCCAGGAAAGCCGTTGAAACTAGAAGGATTTGGAAATTTGGTAAGGATCTTAAAGTGAAAAAGGGAGTTTTTGTGACTATAGAAACTTATCCCGAGAAAGAGTTGAGAGGATGTATAGGCTTCCCTTATCCAATTTATCCTTTAGGTGAAGGAGTACAGAAAGCAGCTATAGCAGCAGCTTATGAAGATCCAAGGTTTGAGCCTTTGGAAAAAGAAGAGTTAAACAAAGTGTGTTTTGAAGCTTCTGTTTTAACCGAGCCTGAGCTAATTCAAGTAAAATCACCGAAAGAATATTTTGAAAAAATTGAACCTGGAAAGGATGGTTTAATCTTACAAAACGGTCCTTTTTCCGGTTTGTTCTTGCCACAAGTTTGGAAACACTTTCCAAAAGTAGAAGATTTTCTAGAAAACCTTTGTTTCAAAGCCAATTTAACTCCTGATTACCTATACGACAAGAACACGAAAATCTATAGATTCAGGGCTCAGATTTTCGCTGAAAAAAAGCCAAAAGGTGAGGTGATTGAGATTCAACTCTAGCTATTCACTCTTTTTCTCTTTCAATATTTTGGCTAAATCATGGATAAGCCTTCTAACGTGTTCCCTCATCTCGTAAACATCTTTATCATGAATTTCACTTATCTTCTTCTCATCGGCAAGTTTTTTCATGCCCACTATCTTGTTCCAAACTTCGGCGTAATAAGGATCTATCAACTTCGAATCTATGAACTCCTTTTTGAAAACTGTTGCCAAATCTTCTTCTTTCTCAGGCATCTTCTTCAAGCTCTGTAGAGCAGTTAAAGCTGCTTTTTGCATGACTTCGTAAGTCCTTTCCAAAATCTTCTCCCTTTTCCTAATCTCGAGAGCGTTGAGTAAGCTGAACATTTTGTTCACGAATTTTTCCGCTTTTTCTATCCATTCATCAACGAACTTTCCTTCCACATCAGTTATCTCTTTATGCTCTATCTTCTTCCTTATCTCTATTATTTCTTTCAGCCATTCAGCATATTCCGGCTCGAGTATTCCTGGATCTACTAAGAATTTCTTCACATCATCATAAGCCTTACTCGGAACCGGAGGAGCTAAACCCATGAACATCAAAACAGCTTGTGCTGTGTTAAGCATAGCGTAGTAGCAATCTTCAGCCAACATCAAAAGCTTAACGGTTTTTGCCCTCATCAGCTTTTTCGGAGCACTTTCCATGTAATTCTCTATAGCTTCCCTCGTGGCTGGAATCCTTCCCATCTGAAGCAGTTTTTTAATCGGTAAGAAAAAGCCTGTATCGTACACAGCTATACCTTCTTTTATGAAATTGTAAATTATTGGGTGACAAACTCTTGCGTAATCCCAGAATTCTGTTAAAGTGTAGCTAGGTTGGACTGATAGCTTCTCTGATATTTTTTCAGCTATTTTCTCCAGATCTTCATCTATTTTTTCCTGAAGTTCTGGTGTTATCTCGAAAGAAGTATCATCCAAAACTACGAAAACATCTATATCACTCTTAGGTTTGAATTCTTCCCTCGCAACAGATCCCATCATCACTATGCACTTCACATACTTCCCATATTTTTCAAGCACTTGTTTGGCAAATTCTTCAACCTCTTTCATCCTCTCTTCTTTTGTATCTCCACCAATTTTCCTTTTTTCCAAATTTTCATTCTCCAATCACATCCTCCTCCTTTAATTCTTCTGGTAGCAAGAGTTTAAACCTTTCTACTATATCAAAAGCAAGTTCCATGGCTTTATCCAAATATCCTGCATCCACTTCTTTCACAACTTTGTGTTCCAAATCTTTCCACATCTTGTCAAGCTGCTTGAATTTTTCTATGTATTCAGCCTCCAAACCTTTCTCGGCTACTAGCTTTTCCAAGAATTGTGGTATCGCTTTTTGATCAGGTTGTGCTTTGTAATAATACATGACAACAGCTTGAATTGCATCGGTTGCAGCATACCTCAACTCGAATATCATACTCTTCAAATCTAGCTTCACTTTCTTCAACCTAGCTAGAGCTGCTTTCGATTTCAAGCTTATCGTTTCTTCGCTAGGTGGCAACAACCCCATTTCAAGCATCTTTTTAACAGGTTTGATGAAGCCTGTGTCGTAAACTGGAAAACCGTACCTCAAGAAATTAACTAGTTCCGGAGATCCTGCCCTAACCCATTGCCAAAATTCTGTGAGTAAAGTTATCTGGATGTGAAGGTCTTTGAGTTCATGAGCTATCAAGTAAAGCTGAGTGCTAACCTTATCCAAATCTTCAGAACTTTTAGTTGCAGTATCATCCAATATTATCCAAACATCAGCATCGCTAGTCTTCTTCAATTCACCCCTAGCAGCGGAGCCGAATATCAAAACGGATTTGATTATGTTACCGAACTGCTTCCTAGCTTCGTTCGTGAACTTAACAACTTTTTCCATCAATTTTTTCCTCAATTCTTCCCTTTCTTGTTCTTCTTTATCAGCCAAAGCCACATCTTCCAATTCTTTTTCCAAGTTCTCGATCACCATACTAATTAATTAACGTCAAGATTTAAATCACCTATACCTTTCTCTCCTCCATTCTTCAGCTTTACCTTTTTCAACGGCAGCCCTTCCGAGAAAAGTGTGTGTTTCTTCTGGAACAGTTATCAAACCTCTCAACGGATCTAAAGCATGCTCTTTTATGATCGTGAGTTGCCTCTCCATAGAAGCTGTTTGGTTTAAATCTATTCCAAAGAATGAAGGATATTCCATCAATTTTTCAGGAGGTATGTCTTTTTCAAGATGCTCTATTATCAATTTTAAAGCTGTTACAGATTGTTGAAAAGTTTCCGGGCCCCCTCTCTCGAATATTATGTAATACTCTTTTTCACCTTTACCAAAACCTTTTTGTCTAAGCTTGTAGTACATAGCATAAAGATATTTTTGCTGATCAGAACCTATTTCTATCGGTAAGTGAGCTGGAGCAAGAGTTGAAGGCCAACCAGCGTGTACAACCCTAACGTACTTACCACCATCAGGAGGAAGCAATTCTATAACTTTTTCAGGATCTATCCTCAAGCTCAACATGTGCTCAAAATCCATTGCAACAGCGAAAATCTCCCTTCCAGCTCTTTTGTTCATCTCTTCCACCAAGAAATAATACTGATAAGGATTTGCTAGTCTCAACCATTCTTCTATCCCTCTTCCACCCATCGGTGTTTCAAGCGTGAATATCATTTCTCCCAAATACTCTTTCGGATCTTTGTATTCCTTCCTTTCCGGAAAGAAATGGCCGTATATGTAAAGGGAAGCTACGGCTGGAACCCATATCTCGTAACTTGACCTAAAGTTGTCCTCTTCTATAGAAAGTTTTTCAGGATCTATTTTTCTCTCTTCCAACCATTTCTCCACATTTTTTCCATCCCTGGCAGCGAAGAACTTTATGCTGGCCCAAACTATTTTTTCCCAAAGCACGTGCTTCATATCTTCCATCCATTTTGCTACAAAATAATAAGCCCATCTTTCAGGACCGTACCTTAGATCTCTTGATTGAACTTGTGATATAACTTCTTTTTCCAGGTCTTGGAGCAGAATTTCCAACAACATCCTTAAATTCGAAACTAATAAAACCTTCTCCTCTTCGCTCAATTTTTCAAGGGTAGCACCTCTAGAAGCCATGATGTATTGAACTCTGTCCGTAACCCTCTCAACCAATATCTCTTCCAGTGTTCTACCATGAAGGAACTCTAACCAGAAAAAGTTCTGAGGTCTTATACCTTTCTGCTTGAAAGCTTTTTCCAAATCTTCCATGCTGATCTGCATTTTTTTCTCATCCCAGAGTTCCAAAACCGTATTAACTATATCTTTTTTCCTATCTTCTTTAGTACCGCTGAACAACCAGTTTAAAAGCCATGTGTTCTTTTGAAGAAAATCTCTTAGAGGGTTGCCGAAAGGATCGACCAGGTCTGAAGATTGTGGAACCCTTTCGAGCAACCTGAAAGGTTCGGATTCTGAAGAATGCACCAAAACGTACTTAGCTTTAATCTTTTTGGATTTTTCCAATATCTCCAATAACCTATTGTGTGCTCTCTCGTATTCCATTTTTATCGCCGAATCTAGCTCAGCGGCCTCAACACCAGCAGCCCTTGTTTCGCTGTGAATTCCGTAATTTATCTTCAGCTTATCCCTTATCTCAGATTCCATTTTCTTCTCAAGATCCGGCTCCTCGAACTCCGCGATGGACTCGAGGTCAAGCTGAACGAAATTCACACCTTTTGTTATAGTTGATTGAGCTTTCTTGAAAAGTCCTACTAGTTGTGGTCTTTCTTCTGGTCCAGCTACACTGAAATATCCGCTCGAAACTCCTAAAACGTAAACCATATCAAGGTGCCCCGTAAGCTGATTTTATGAAACTCACAACTCTGGAAAATTCTATTGCAGCTTGCCTCAAATAATACTTCGTTATCCTATCCTTGAACGCGAATTCATAAGGGTAGCGATAAGGAACTTGAGCTTTGAAAAACCTGAACTTTATCCCGAAAAAGTTTAAAATTTTCTCGATAGGTTCAGATAAGTTTACTTTTTCTTCAACTTTCTTCTCTTCTTTTTTCTCTTCCAGTTTTATCAAATACTCTTCAGCGATCTTATCTATATCCACAACTTCTCCACTAGCAGAAACCCCAGCTTCACCAAGCATTTGTTTCAAATAATCGTCTAACTGCTTCTCTCTAGCTTCAAGCTCTATCAACCTAGCTATCATCACGTTTTGCGTCGAACAGTAAGCCTTTATTCTTTCAAAAGACAAATCTTCTATTTCAGTTCCATCTGGCAAGTGTATAACAACTCTGTAAACAGGGATTTCTAGGAAAATGAAGTAAGGGCTAAAAACCCAAGCTTCGTAGCTTGTTGTGCCCCTAACAGAGTCTTCGAAATTCTTCACCAATCTTTCTCTTGCGTTGAATATGTCGACGCATGTTATCTTCACTTTATACTCTTCTTCTATATCTTTCACCCACTTCCTAACTAGCATGTCAACGGAAGGCTCAACAGGTAAAGCTTTAACCATTCCTCCTTTCAATTTTCCTTCTTTCTCCAATACCTCCACTTCTTCCCTGGTGAAACCTGCCATTTCAGCTGGAATTTCATCCAGAGTTTCCCTCACACTCTTATATTTTTCTTCGGCAACGAATGGCTTCCATGCCCATATAGTAGCTTTATCTATCGACATTCCTTGAGAAGAAGGTCTCCAGAAAGCAAATCTATCCAGCTCTTTAGCCAACGAAGGATTGCTCAAACCGTCTACTATCGACTTATACCTTCTCAAAGTTGGCCTGAGCATGTTCTTGTATTCTTCAAAAGATTTTTTACGAGCTTCTACCATAGCAACCAAACTTTTAAACCTTTCTTCAACGGCTTTCTTGAAAAGTTCATCCCTCCATTCCAAGTAAAGTTTGTTCTTAGTAGCTAGCACAACAGCTTCAGCTTCAGAAACTTTGTAATCTTTCGCTATTTTTTCTGGATTCGTGTCTTCATCCTTCAACTTCATGAAATCCGATATTATAGTCGGCCATCTAGCTGCTATGCTCCTAAGAGCTATGGGTTGGTTTGGTAAGTCTGTATGAGCATCTACTTGATCTATGAAAATCGCTTTTAAAGATTGTTCTCCTTCAAGTCTCAACTTTTCGTTCTTCGTTTTTTTCCCCACTTCTATCTTCTTGTAGTAATCCATGAATTCTTTATACTTGCGTAAATCATGCTTCAACAATTCCAGATCTGAAAGTGCTGTAGCTATACTAACTAAACCAGCTTTTATCATGTTTTCAAACTCTTCTTTCTGTCTTATCGTAAGCTGGTAATATTGTTGGAAAACTGGTGTCACGACTACGAACTCATCTATTTTAACCCTTTCAAAACCCCATTTCGGCAATTGGAAAATCAAACTCAAATAAACTGCAGAACCTTTACCGATAGGAGAATCTATGTCTATGAGAGTATCACAATTGAAAGGTTGAACGTTAAAACCCATTCCAGGAAACTTCTCGTGTATGTCGAAAGGGTAATTAACCATAAATAAAATTTTCTTTTTTCTCGTATTAAGTTTTGAGAAGGTAAATTCCCAGAACTATCAAACCTATTCCAAAAGCAACTCCTGTAAAAGCTATTGCATCTGGTTGATAATCCCTCATATCAGGGAACAAAATCACTATTATCAATCCCACTACAAAACTCAAAACTCCAAGCAATTTATTCAGCATGAATAAATTTTCTATTTCGAAATTAAACTTTTTTACCCTTCAAAACAAATAGATAATTGAGGTTCGATGCCGGTATTCGCAAGAACAAAGTTAGTGATACATGACGACTGCCTTCCACCTCAAGCTCCTTTCGCTATAATAGAATACAAAGGACCAAACCCGCAGAATTTATACCAAAAAATAAAAGAGTTGTTGGTATCTGTTTGGAGAGCTGAAGCTGGAGATGTTGTTGAAAGGGAATTC
>JAWBTN010000027.1:0-11252 GCA_039000415.1 Candidatus Aenigmatarchaeota archaeon
TGTTTTTGTCGTTTATCGGAACACCTTTACCAAAAGCTACTTCTGCAGTTTTGATTTATAGAGCTCTTGTCCATTTTTGTGAAAATTCTATCGGTGCGATAACAATTTCACAAGTTTATAGTTTCGATATCGTTAGAAAAATAAAAAAACTTAAAATGGAATGATATTATTCCAACTTCATTGATTAATTTTTACTCCTAGTAATTAAAAGAAATCTACTGATAGAAAATTTTCTGTATTTCCTTTTAAATTAATATGTTAAAAAATGATAAAAGATTAGTATGAATAATTTGATTTTAGGTAAATTTATCAAGATTCAAGCAAACGTTAGCATTGGAGAATTTCCAAAAGATTTAGAAGGGAAAGTTGAGATTGGTGACGAATCTCTAATAAGGTCAGGGACAATCATTTATAAAAACGTTAAAATTGGTAAAAATTTTAAGAGTGGACACAATGTCTTAATAAGAGAAAACACCGTCATAGGAGATAACGTTGTTGTCGGAACAGCCACTGTTATTGATGGTAATACAATAATAGGCAATAATGTTTCAATTCAAACAGGCGTGTATATACCGAAAGAAACTATAATAGAAGATGATGTTTTTCTTGGACCAAGATGCATCTTAACAAATGATAAGTACATGATTAACCCACAAGCAAGAAAAGAAAGACCTGTACTTAAAGGACCGATTATAAGAAAAGGGGCAAGGATAGGTGCTGGTGCAATTATTTTACCAGGGATAGAAGTTGGTGAAAACGCTGTGGTTGGGGCTGGTGCAGTTGTGACGAAGAATGTTGCCCCAAATTCTGTGGTTGTTGGAAATCCTGCCAGAGAGATTGAGAGGAAATTTAAATGATAAAAATAGCATCGCCAGCTATCGGGGAAGAAGAAATCAAAGCAGTGGAAGAAGTTTTGAAGTCTGGAATTCTTGCTCAAGGCCCAAAAGTGAAAGAATTTGAAGAAAAAATAGCAGAATATATTGGAGTTAAATATGCAATAGCAACATCTTCTGGTACAACTGCTTTACACACAGCTTTGCTTGCAATTGGAATTAAACCTGGAGACGAAGTTATAACAACACCTTTCACTTTCATTGCTACAGCAAATTCAATTCTATACTGTGGAGCAAAACCAGTGTTTGTAGATGTTGACGAAAAAACATTTAATATTAATCCAACAAAAATTGAAGAAAAAATAACAGAAAAAACAAAAGCCATATTACCGGTTCATTTGTATGGCCAACCAGCTGACATGAAAAGTTTAATGAAAATTTGTGAAGAACACAACTTGATTTTGGTAGAAGATGCAGCACAAGCTCTAGGAGCAGAGTTTGAAGGAAGAAAAGTTGGGTCTTTTGGTACTTGTAGTATCTTTAGCTTTTATCCCACAAAAAACATCACAACTGGAGAAGGTGGTATGATTTTGACGAATGATGAAGAAATAGCAGAAAAGTGTATGAAAATAAGAAATCATGGAGAATACCAAAGATATTTTGTTGATTCCCTGGGATATAATTACAGGATGACAGATATAGCAGCTGCTATTGGTCTAGCTCAACTTAAAAAACTTGAGAGTTTAAATACAAAAAGGATTGAAAATGCAAAGTTCTTAATGGAGCAATTGAAGAAAGTTGAAGAGATAGAACTACCTTTTGTTGCAAAAAATGTTAAACATGTTTTTCATCAGTTCACTATAAAAACCAAAAGAAGAGATGAATTGAAGGAATTTTTGGAAAAAAAAGGAATCCAAAGTGTTGTTTATTATCCTTTACCGATTCATAAACAGAAGTTTTATCAACAACTTGGATATAGAGATTCTTTACCTATAGCCGAAAAACTTTCAAAAGAAGTTTTGTCTTTACCTGTCCACCCAAGTTTAACAAAAAAAGATTTGAATTCAATCGTAAATTCAATTTTGGAGTTCTTCACACAAAAATAACTTTCCCGGTTTTATATGATTTTATAGCTTTTGTGGCAATTTCCAAAGCTTTTAGAGCATCTTTCCCATCTACAGGAACAACTCTATCGAATTTTACAGCATCTACGAAACTTCTAAGTTCTATTTTCAAAGGTTCTACATTTTCTTCTTGTAGGATTTTCACTTTCGGTTCAAACTTTCTGATGAACTCTTGATAATCTTGCCACGTAAACCCGTTTTTAGTTTCTAAAAAACTTTCCGTTATCTCTATTTTTTGTTGAAGTGTATAAACTTTGCAACAATTTTTAGAGCCAATTAAAGTTATTTCTCTAACTTTTGTGGGTGAGATCCAACTAACTTCTATTTTCCCGATTGTATTGTTTTTGAAGTTTAGAATTATGTTTGCATGATCTTCAAATTCAGGGTTTGGCACAAATTTGTGGAAAGCAACAGCATAAATACTTCTTAATTTCTGATTGAGAAGGAAATTTATTAAATCGATGTCATGAATTCCCAAATCAATTATAACACCACAATCCCTTATCCTAGGGTGATATATTGAAAGTCTTTTTAATTCTATTGAGAAGATTTCGCCAAATTCCCTTTTTTCGATCAATTCTTTCAATTTCATTATAACAGGATTAAATCTTTCTACATGACCTACCATTAACTTTACTCTATTTTTTTTAGCAACTTTTAAAATTTCTTTTGCGCTTCTCAAATCATAAGAAATTGGTTTCTCAATCAAGACGTGAATCCCTTTATTCAAAACATCGATTGCAACTTTCTTGTGAAGAGATGTAGGAACTGCTATAGAAACGATATCTAAATTTTCTTTCTCAAGCATCTCCTTGTAATCGTTGAAAAATTTACAATTGTATTTTTTTGCAATTTCTGCTTTATTATCATCAACATCAGAAACAGCTACAAGATTTACATCTCGAAAATTAAAATAGTGTCTAGCATGATGTTGACCCATGCTGCCTAAACCAATCACACCAGCTTTAAGTTCACTCAAAAACACAACCTCCCTATGGCCAAATATTTTATACCTTTTTTCTTTATTTTTTCAGGGTCTAAGAAACTTTTACCATCAAACACAAATTTCAAATTTTTAGGAAAGTCTAAACTCTTGTATCTTTCGTGGTCAGTAGCTATAATTATCCCGTCTAGTTTATTCATTTCATCTTCGTTAATATATTTCACACCTGTTTTTAATTCTAGCTCTTCTTTTGTGTAATATGGGTCGTTAATAAATACTTTTACACCTTCTCTTTTCAATATTTTTATTATTTCATAAGTTGGTGAAAATCTATCTTCTCTTACATCCCCCCTATAACTCAAGCCAAAAATTCCTATCTTCTTTCCTTTTAAACTACCAAAAAATCTTTTGATTATATTGATTGAATATCTTGGAAGGTTTTCATTTATTTTAATACTAGCTTCAAGAAGTTTCTGATCTTTGAAATTATTAAAAATGAAATATGGATAAACAGGAACACAATGTCCACCAACACCTATTGTTGGTTTGTGTAAGTGGTAATATTTAATTAAATTGGTCTTTTCCATAACTTCAATGAAGTCGATATCAAAATTTTCACAAATTCTCGCAATTTCTGCTGCTAAAGCTATGTTGACATATCTATAAATACCGGCTCCAGCTAGCTTTATTAATTCAGCAGTCTCGCAATTCCTAACGATAATCACCCCTTTCTTATTTATTTTTTCATAAATAGCTTTAGCTTTTTCGGCAGATTCTTGATTTACACCTCCAATTATCTGCTCGTAATTTTCTGTTAGATCTTTAATCACATGTGGATTCATAGCTTGTTCAGGAGCATAGACAAGATAGAAATCTTCACCAGCTTTAAGACCAGATTTTTTCTCAAGAATTTTACCTACGACATTTCTTGTTCCACCAATTGGCATTGTAGTCGAAACTATAACTAAATCACCTTTTTTCAAATTTTTACCTATCACTTCAGAAACTGAAACTATATTAGAAAAATCGAGTTTTTTGTTTTTGTTTATAATTAAAGGAGTTATTATTATCTTAACATCAGAATTTTTTGCTGCATGTTCTAAATCAACAGTAGCTTCTATTTTCTTTTCCTTCACGTATTTCCTTAATAATTCTGGAACAAACTCTTCATTTTTTAACGGACATTCACCCTTGTTTATTTGATTAATTTTTTCCTTGTCTATATCAGCAGCTATAACTTTTCCTATAGAAGCAAAAATACAAGTCAAAGGCAGGCCTATGTTTCCTAGACCGAAAATTGAAAATATCAACATTTAATATCAACTACTAATTATTTGTATATTAAATTAAAAATTTAAAGTGTCATAAAATTTGTTTATACAGTCTTATAATTTTTTTGGCATTTTTTATGGAATCATGATTTTCTATTACAAATTTAATACTTTTTCTACCTAATTTCTCTCTTAATTTTTCGTCTTCCACTAAAATTCTCAATTTTTCATATAAATTTCTAGGATTGACATTAACTATCGGTAAATTTTTCATATGTTTTTCTAAATCTTTTCTTATGTACGCACAAGTTGGAATACCAAGAGCCATAGATTCTATAGCAAAAACACCATACCACCCAATTATTAATTGATCTACAGATATATCTGCGTGTTGAAGAAATTCTTTCACTTTTATGTTTGGGGTATTTTCTAATATAAGCAGTTTTACATTATACCCTTCTTTTTTTAGCTTTTCAACTGCAGATTCTATATACACAGTCCCCTTAACTAACCTATCACTAGCCGAGTGTAATATCTTTATTGTTTCGTCTTCTTTAATTTTTTTTCTATCTTGTTTCCATTTTTCTATATCTATAGAATTGTTAATCCATACAGCATCAGGTAATTCGTCTAAGAGGTCAGGAGTAGAAACTATAATTAAATCAGAGAGTTTTTTTGCATTTTTAATTAAACTCAATTTAGAACTTTTGCT
This sequence comes from Candidatus Aenigmatarchaeota archaeon, assembly GCA_039000415.1. Classification (GTDB taxonomy): domain Archaea; phylum Aenigmatarchaeota; class Aenigmatarchaeia; order CG10238-14; family SCSR01; genus JAVZGQ01. The sequence goes on from JAWBTN010000027.1 coordinate 4,884, forward strand.
CATTTTTTGACAAAATGAGCAACTACCATGTTCTTTTAATCTTACTTCACACCCATGAAAGTGAAATACAATTTTCTTTCCAATTTTTTTTGCAGCAAATGCGTCATAGTTTTTTGGTAAAATACTTTTTGTATGAAAATGAAATATGTCATAATTTTTTAAAGCATTTAGTAAAAAAGTAGGTGTTTTTAGGAAGCCAACTAAATACATTGATGTCTTAGAAAAATTTTCCAAACAAAAGTTATAGTCATATTTGTAATTATAGTACTTACTACTTTTATAAACCATTACATCACTTTTTATTCCATATTTTCTTTGGGCTCTTGATATTACCCACGCCTGCCCAGCTACATCAGTAGGACAATGTAACACTTTCATTCAATCACCAGTTGGATAGATTATTTCTGCAATTTTCACTAATAAAAATTCTAAACCAAAACTCTAAAATTAAAATCCTCCAAAAAATCCTAGCGTATTCTTCACCAAGTTTTCCTTCACAGAATTCCTTGAATTTTTTCACAATTTCTTCTTGATTGAAATATTTTCTACTTTTAAATTCTTTTGAAAGAAAAATTTTCATTATCTTATCTTTTAATTCTATCAACCACTTTTTTTCAGGCACAGCAAATCCTATTTTACTTCTTCTCCATCTGATTTTTTCCGGTACCACCCCTTTAACAGCTTTTCTTAAAATATATTTTGTCCAACCGTTTTTTATTCTCATCGAAATAGGTAAAGAAAAAATATACTCAACAATCCTGTGATCAAGAAAAGGTACCCTAGCTTCTATTGAAAAGGCTGAAGAATTTCTATCTTCATACCTTAAAAGTCTTGGAAGGCTGGTTTTAGTTATTTCTAACCGCAAGAATTCAGCCAAATCATCACCAACCCACTTACTTTTAACTTTATTTTCATACTTTTTTACAAAATTTTCATCAAGCATTTTTTTTATTTCATTTTCAACCTTTTTCTGTGAAAAATATTTAAAAACAAAAGGTAGGGTTAAATCTAAACTTAACAAGAACTCTTTCAAAAGTTGAAAATACTTCTTTTCTTTCAACAAGTTTCTGAAGTAAATTCCATAGTAAGGTATATAACCAGCAAAAATTTCATCCCCACCTTGACCATCAAGCAAAACTTTAACTTTTTTACTCGCCAATTTCATGACTTCCCATTGAGCATATATGCTTGGACCTAAAAAAGGCTCATCCTGAAAATAAACAATCTTTTTCAAATCTTTCCACAATCTTTTAGAAGAAGGAAAAGTGTAGTTTTTTTCCACCATCGTGAATTTTATTATTTCTTCAATATATTTTCTTTCATCAATTTTTTTATCATCATAAACTGCCGAAAAAGTTTTTTGCATTTTACCAATAACTTTGACAAGATTGGCATTCTTTTTCAAAAGTTTATTGATAATACAAACTATCACAGAAGAATCTATACCTCCACTCAAACAAGTCCCAACGGGAACTTCGCTTATCAAATGTTTTTTTATGCTGTCTTCTAAAAGATTGTAAAGTTGTTTTGTTATTTCATCTTCATTTTTAAAATTTTTGCTTTTCTTAACTTTTAGTTTCCAATATCTCTTTATTTTTATTCTTTTTTCGTTTACAATCATGAAATGTGCAGGTAACAATCTTTTAATACCTTCAAAAAAAGTTTCTTCTTCATCGTCATTAAAGCCGTAAACTAAAAATTTGAAAATTGATTTTTCATTTGGCATTATTCGAATAGATTTATCTTGCAAAATTGCTTTTATCTCAGAAGCAAAAATGAATTTTTCCCCATCAAGATAATAATAAAGTGGTTTTATACCAAATCTATCTCTAGCTAAAAACAACATCTTTTTTCTTTTATCCCAAATAGCAAAAGCAAACATCCCATTTAATTTTTCTAAGCAGTTTACATCCCATTCTTCATAAGCATGAACAATTGTTTCGGTATCACTTTTTGTATAGAAATTGTGACCAAGTTTTATCAATTCTTCTCTTAACTCAAGGAAGTTGTAAATTTCTCCATTGCTTACTATCCAAATATCTTTTTTTTCATTGTGGATAGGTTGTCTACCAAATTTTATATCTATGATGGAAAGCCTTGTATTACCAAGAGCTATATTTTTATCAAAGAATATTCCTTCATCATCAGGACCACGATGCTTTAAAGTTTTGAGCATTTTTTTAAGTAAAAATTTATTACCAATTCCAAAGTAACCAGCTATACCACACATAAATACTAAACCCTTAATTCTTTTCTCAATATTTTGATAATTCTTTCAGTTGCTTTACCATCCCCTAGAGGATATGTGGTTTTCTTCACTTTTTTATAAAAACTACCTCTGTTTTTTATTTCTTGAAGCAATTTTAAGGTCTTATTTACGTCAAATCCTGTAGCTTTAATAATTCCCATATCTTCGAATTCTTTCCAAACATTTATTCTTCCAAGGAAAATACAAGGTACTTTTAAAATAAGAGCTTCTTGTTGAACACCCCCACTATCAGTTAAAATTGCCTCACTGTTCTTAACTAAATTTAAAAAATCTACATAATTATAAGGGTCAGATAAAATAATGTTTTGGTGTTTTTTCAATTCTTCTAAAAGTCCAAATCGATTTAGTTTATCTTTAGTATTAGGATTTGCAATAAATATGACTTTAAAGGGAGATTTTACTAATATTTCAACTAGTTTCTTCATTTTATTTCTATTATTTATATTCTCAAAATGTAAGACATTCACAACAATATACTTTTCTATTTTCTTCTTTTTTCTTAATTTAAATTTTTTTAATACATAATTAACAATTTCGACATGAGGATCTCCAACATTAAATATTTTCCCTTTGATTTTTTCTTTTTTTAAATTATTTTCAGCAACTTTACTCGGCACAAACAATATATCCGCAAATCTGTCTCCAATTATCTCGCTTAATTCTCCTAGAAACGGTTCAAAAATATTATGGACTCTTATTCCAGATTCTCTATGGATTAAAAATATTTTTTTTTGAACTGTTTTTGCGGCAAAAACAGTTATAGGAACACTCATACAATTTCCTTGATAAAAAATGGCATCAGGCTTCTCTTTAATAATAGCTCTTCTTATTCCTAAAAAAGTTTTCATAAGCCAAAGGATCGCTAATAAAATTGAACATATTTTACCCTTTCTTACCCACCTTTCTCTTAATGACTTCCCAAGGTATATATCTGGTTCAGGCAAATTTAATAGTTTTATTAAATTTTTTGTTTCATGTTGTCCTGTATGTAAAATTTTAATGTTAAAATTTTTTTTTCTTTTTAATTCTCTAATTATTGAAGAGAATTTTATTACTTCAGATCGTGTTCCTATTACTATAATTATTTTCTTCTTCATGTTTGACATTTATAAAGTAAAAATATTAACTATTTAATTATGTTGGGCATACTTTTGTTTATATTATCTTTTTCATTAACATTTATTTTTCTCAAATATTGGATACCACTAGCCAAGAAAAAAGGAATTTTCGGAATAGATGTGCATAAACCAAACAAACCAAAAGTTACAGAAGCAGGTGGTACTATTTTTCTTTTTTCTATTATAGCTTGTTTGTTAATTTACGGTTTATGGCTAACAATACACAACACCACCCCTGATTTAAAGTTTTTTTCAATTTTTTCTTCGACTCTGATTGCTGGTTTTTTAGGTCTTCAAGATCAGCTTATAGAAATAAGATGGAGGAACAAACTTATATTTCCTCTAATTATTGCCATGCCTTTAGTGATAGCTAGGGTTGGCCATACTATAGTTGATATTCCTTTTTTTGGGCCTATAGATTTTGGCAATATTTACGTTTTCTTTATAATACCTCTTGGAGTCATAGGTTTCGTAAATATGGTGAATATGTTGGCTGGATATAACGGATTAGAAGCGGGTTTAGGAGCTATTAACGCCACCTGGTTTTTGATTGTAAGTTATTTAGTAGGAAATGAGTTGACTTTCTTTACTTCTTTAATACTCTTAGGTTCTTTACTTGCTTTTTTAAAATTCAATTGGTATCCTGCAAAAATCTTTCCTGGTGATGTAGGCACATTTACAATAGGAACAGTTTTGATAAGTATGGCAATAATAGGAAATATGGAAAAATTTCTTCTAGGTCTTTCTTCCCTTTATTTAATTAACTTTTTTTTATTCATATATTGGCAAATTAAACGTAAACCCTATAAAAAATTTGCCGATGTTGATAAAAACGGATACATTAAACCCCCAAATCCTTATACAGTTTATTGGTTATTACCGTATTATTTCAAGTTAAAAGAAAAAACAATCGTAAAGATTTTACTTTTACTTCAATTTTTCATAGGATTTTTATCTTTCTTATTTTTTATAAAAATATAACTAAAGAATAGTTAAAAGAATAGTAATATGAGTGTAAGTAAAAAATTAATCTCAAACGCTATTTATCTTTTTCTAGATTGGTTTGTTGTAACTGTTATAGGATTTCTTTATTGGTTTATTGCTGGTAAAACTTTATTGCCAGAAGAATATGGCATAGTGGCAACTTCGACAAATTTGGCCATGATTTTGTCAAGTATTAGTTTGTTGGGCTTAAACCTTTCTCTCATGAAACTATTGCCAGAGTACTTAAGTAAAAGACAAAATAATAAAATAACATCTCTCATAAAGTTTTCTCTCAAAGTAACAATTTTAACAAATTTAATTATTGTATTATTCCTTATTTTGTTTTCTGACTTAATAGCATTTCTATTAAAAGTTTCTAAAGAAGTTATTTTGATTTCTGCTACAATTTTGCCAATTATTTCTCTTGTTACACAATTTGGCTCAATCATTTATGGTTTTCAAGAAATGAGAAAGTTTCTTATTAGCGATACGTTTGGCCAATTTACAAAAGTTTTAACTTCAACTTTATTAATCTTCTTGGGATTTGGTTATTTTGGACCTTTAATAGGATTTTTGTTAGGATTTTTGCTTATAGCAATCATAAGATTTAAATTTTCCTTTCCTTACCTTTCTTTTTTTCAACAACCGATAAACAAAAGAGAGATAATGTTAAATTATGCCCTTCCTGCTTTTTTCTCTTTTCTAGCTTGGACTCTATTTTTGAACGGCCAGTACGTTTTGCTTACTATGTTAAAAAACCCAAAAGTCACAGGAATTTTCACCATAGCAATGGTTATAACTTCAATAATAGCTACTTTTCCTTCCATTTTAAATTCAGCTCTATTCCCTATAATTTCTTCTCTTTCTGCTGATGAGAATTCAAAAGAAAAGCAAAGTCACTTAATTCAAACAGTTTTTAGATATAGTTTGTTCTTATCTTTGCCTGTGGCTACATTTCTTGTTGTATTTTCAAAACACTTGATTTTAATTTTTTCTAGGCCAGAATATTTAGACGCTTCTTCTTTATTTCCAATTCTAGTTACAGGATCTTTAATTTATGGTCTAGGTAATATTTTCCTTTCAAGTTTGTATGCAATAGGAAAAACAAAGATAAACAGAAATATAATAATTCTAACAACTTTTGTTTATCTTTGTTTATCAATATATTTAACTTCTTTCTTAGGAGGCTTTGGTATGGCTCTAGCCTATACTTTATCCGTAACTTTTTTGGCATCTCTCAGCTTTTTCTACATTAGAAAATACTTGAAAATTAACTTACCAATTAAAAGTACAATTAAGTGTATCGTATCCGTTATTATCTCTTTTTCATTTCTATACACAACAACACATTTTACTACAGATCTTTTAACAGGTATCCTATTGGTGATAATCACAGGGATGATTTATATTGAATTCTTGTTTTTACTGAAATTTTATGTCAAAGAAGATGTTAGAATTTTAGAATTTTTATCTTCCAAATCTCCTTTATTCAAAAAACAAATAAAATTTTTGGCTAAGTTTCTTTCAAAGTATATTGAATAAAACATAAGGAATTTTATTCACCAATCTATGAATTTTAAATTTTTTTTAAACATTCCTAAGAACGGTATCAAAATAATGATAACATTTTACCCTAATATTTTATTTCATAAATTATGTTTCCATCACATTGATACCCAGTTTGCCAGTATTGTCTACATTGCTCGAGAGAAGCACCATTCTCATAAACTTTAACAAAATACTCATGATTGGCTTCCAAAAATTCTACAAACTCTAAATCATAATTTTCTCCATAATGTTTGTTTTCTGGATCAATACTGAACTTTTGTATGAAAATATGGGTTATACCGTTCATTTTAGCTGCTTGTAAAGTTTTGTTAAGATCTTTACTTAAAGCTATGTCGGGTATCGTTCCAGTACCAACTGCATTTCTTTGACAATTGTAAATAGCACGATGTGCCCATATTGTATATAAACTTACATTCTCAGGAAGGTTTG
>JAWBTN010000028.1:0-10956 GCA_039000415.1 Candidatus Aenigmatarchaeota archaeon
TCCATAGCTTTTGAAATATCTTTGATGGCAGTAAGCTCAACTTCAATAAGTTCTACCAAGGCTTCAGAAATTTTTTCCAGAATTTCTTTTTCATTTTCTGTAAGTTCTGGTTCTATTACATTATAAATTAGTTCTTGATTCTGTTTATCCCATTTTATGTGAGCAAAAGCAAAAGGTTCTATTAAAGGATAAATAACATTAACTCTTGTTAGGTCATGATAAGTAGGGATTTCCACTATTCTTTCCTGTTTTTTCAAAGCAAAGGCTGGAAAGAATTTTCTTTCTTTTTTTATTAGTTTTCTATAAAGGATTCCTTTTAAACTCTTCACTTTTTCCAACATAATCATCTCATGTGCTTCTTTCTTACGCTCTTACCAGGTTTGGATATCCCCCAGAACCTTGCACAAGCAGGGCAAATCCTCATTTTTGTGCTCATAAGGTGAATGAACCTTTTGTCAGTTTGCTGAAGGATTAGAGGATCGGTAATTCTTAACCCTTTAGTTACAACAAAAGTTTTGTATCTAGGAACTTCTCTTTTGCAAACCCCGCAAGTTACAGTGGTTTCACTTCCTCTTGCCTTGGTGTGAGCATACTTTCTTCTGTAAGGAGCAGTACTAACTGGCATAACATCACCTAATCATAGTTAGTTTTTTAGAAATTAAATAAGTTAACTTTATCTTTTTTTCAATTTCTTTATTTCAAGATATTTTCTTCCATTTTCTTCTTTAACTATTCCTTCAATCGTATAAATTCCAGCTTCTATTAACCTAGGTGAAGTAGCATAAATAATTCCTGTGTTGTCTTCCAAGGCGTAAATATTTGGAATGCCGTATGCGTGGGGTTTAAGCTCTGCATATAAAGTTATATAAGAGTTTGGTTTTACTTTTTTAATTATTTCCTCAATGGTATGGCTAGGTCTACTTTTTTTAATGCGTTTGAAAAGTATTAAGCTTAGAATTAAGACTAAAATCAAAAGTAGAAAAACGTAGATTTGAGGCAAACCCCAAAGAATTGTTATTTGTTTCTTGTTTTCTATTATAAATCTGAGAATCTCTACTAGCTTCTCTGTTTCATAAACAAGCTCGCTTGCTCTTTCTGGGTTTTCTTTCGCAATCTCCTCTTCGATTTCTGTAAGTTTTCCTTTAACCAAAGATAGAATCATTTTTATTTCTCTTACATCAACTTTATTTTCCTCCAGGACCTTACTTCGGTTTTCTAAAATTTCAACGTCTCTTTTTAAATCTTCCAACTTTTCTTGAAGTTCAGAATAGTTAAAAACTCTTCTCACATTTACAGTTATTTGAAAAGACATAAGAATTTCTCTACTTACTAGGGTAATCGAGATTGGGTAATCTTTTATCAGAGCGTTAGGTGGTATAGTTAACCTTACAGTAAAGTTTTGAGTTTCATTTGGTTTGAGTGTTATGTTATGAGGGTAAATGGAAAACCAACTCAATTCCAAACCTTCTAGAAAAAGAAAAATTTCACTAATGTTAGTTTCACCTAAGTTTTTAATGCTTATGTAAAAAATTTTTGTTGTATTAAGCAATGCTATGATTTTTTCAGGATAATAAACTTCTACCTCTTTTCTTAACTCTCTAGGGAAGGGCGGAGAAGGTATTCCTGGCTGTGGTAGAGCTACAGAAGGCAAAGCAACTTCGAAAATGTCTTTTCCTGTACTGTAATAGCCAGGTGCGGTTATCTCAACTTTAAACAAATAAGTTCCTTCAGAAGTATTAGAAGGAATAAGCAAACCTTTAATCGAGTTCCAAACATATCCATAACTTAGGTACAAAGTCGTAAAGTTTGAATTAAGAACATTACCAAGATTGTCCTCTACAATCCATTTGACTGTTACTTCTCCTTCGTAAATTTCACTCTTTATACTTATGTTCGCGTATACCACTTCACCAGGATTAACTTTCTTTCTTAAGACATTTACACTAACATTGAATACGTCCAAGTTTTCTCTTACTGTTACCTGTGAAGCTGCAAAGACCTCAATTATTTTCCCTGTTTTTATCAATTCTATAAATGCTTTAAATTGAGCAAGAAGGAAAATGGTTAGAAGTAAGAGAAGAATGATTAAAGCCTTTCCAACTATCCTGTTAGTTTTCATTAATAATTTTTTTTGTTTTCCGAATATTTGAGGTTAGACTCTTGAGTCTCTTTTTCAATTTCTGGTTTTTTCATACTTGATAGTAATTTTTTCTTTATTCTTAATGCTATCACCAGTAGAATGAACGTTAATATTACTACACTTATCACAAAAATATAAAATGATAGAAAGTTGCCTATTCGAACAGTTAAAGGAGCTTGTACAACAGAAACAGCAGTACTTCCAAGGCCTGCAGCTTTTCCAGGGATGGCACTTGCAAATATTGCCCCGCTATAGTTTACTGGATAGAAAGGTGGCCATCTAAAAGGATTAGCGTAAAAGCATATTTTAACATCTTGCTTATTTGCAAGTTTTGCAGCATTATCCTTGGGGTCGCCTGTATAAGGTGGTAAGTAAACTTCTTTTGGTTCTATTTTCGTTATGAGTGATGCTAATTTTTCATCAACACTTATTTGTGCAGTTACTTCGGTATCGAAAGGATTATAAACAGAGTAAAAAATGCATTTTTCCTCGAACTCTCTAAGGAATATTTCTTCCAAACTCCATTTTATTCCAACACCAACGTCTGCTTTCACTATAGGAAAGAATAAAATAGAAGTTAAAAGAAGAGAAATAAATTGTTTAAGCATAATTAAATATATTCTCATTTAATTTTTATACTTTAACATGGGGTAGTATTTTCTACTGCCTTAAAGTAAACATAATTGCTATAATCTCCTGCATGAGTGTTGCTTGGCACGTCTAACGCAAACCTGAAATAAATTTCATCTGAAACTCCACCTACCCATTTATCTTCTACTGTTTTCTGATAAGTTTCGCTTATATCAGTAGTTGGTGGAAATGCTGGGTGTGTCCAATCGTTAGTATCGTCATCGAAACTATAATGGTAATTTGTGTTGGGTATTTGATAGCTTCCTGAGGTTAAGGATTGGTTAACTCTTATACAAAGATCCACATCAACATTGGTTGTTCCGTCAATAGTTATCCAGTATTGTGTATGCCCGGTAGAGTTAAAATTACCTGTAGCGTTATTGTTTGTTGTACCGGTGTTTACATTCCCAAAGATTATTCCAGCAGTAAGGTTGTTTGACATGGCTATCGCAACGTGTTTTGTTATGTTTGCAGTTGAGACAGTGTATTTTTCATCGCTTTGTGTTAAAGCTAAGGGCAATAAGTAGAAAATTGTTGCTAGGAAGAGTAAAAAGAAGGTTAAAGAAGCAAATTTAATGGCTCCTTTACCAATTTTCATTTTTTCATCACTATTTAATATTAATGTTAAACTTGTATATATAGTTTTTTCATAAAGAACCAAAATCTAACTAGGTGGGGACAAATCACTCCTTCCTGCCCAGAAGTAGATAGTATTAGTGTAATTTCCAGCTCTCTGACTGGAAGGTACTTCCAGAACAAATTTCAAATACACATAACTTCCGTCTGAAAGCAAAGAACCTATTTTATTGTCTAAGTAGCTTGTAGTTAAGGATATGTTTTGAAGAGAGCTAGGGACAGTATTGTCTGTGGTTGAATTCCTAAACTTAAAGTTTGCTAAAGGAATAGAATAAGAATCAGAAATAAAATCTCCATTTGCTTTCATATAAACATTAACTGTATTTGGGGAACAACCGCTAATAAAAACAGTAAGATAATAATCTGTTGCAGCATTGCCATTATTTCCTAAAGCATCTTTTTTTTGTCCTGGATTTATTTCTCCAAAAAATATTCCTGAAGCTAGGGTGTTGGATAAACCCAAAGCAATTGCACATTCAGAAGTTGTTGTATAGGTAAAAATTTCACTTTCATTCCAGTTGTCAAAAGAATCGTTAGCATAAACCTTCCATCTTATATTACAACCTACAGTTGAGTTTATCGTTACAGTAAAGTTGCTCCAGGCTTTTTCTCCTTCTAAACTCATGCCAGTTATGTTTTCCAATTCGCCTGTACAGTTATCGAAGCTAAAAATTGCATAACTTAAGTTATAATCTGTCCACAAGAGATTATGACTTACCGAAGTCCCTGCCAATGTTGAGTTTGTCGAGTTTAAAGAATAAGAAGGAGGGATTTTTACAGAGAAAGTCGTCGAGTTTCTTTTAACATTTCCGTAAGTGTCATTAGCGCTTACGTTAACAATCCAAGTGGAATCTGGATCTGTTTGAATTAAACTATAATTTTTCTCAAAAATCCAGCAATAAGTTCCGCAAGAAATGGTTGTATTCGTCATTAAGAGATTATTATAAATTAGACTTCCGTTACTTGCTGTCAGGTTTAACCACACATAGTTTAAATTATTTTCACTATCACTGACATTAGCTCTTATGATAACTTTCTGAGGATAGGTAGCTACTGAAATCTCTATCAAACTTTCATTAAAAATTTGTGGGTTGTAAACGAATGGTGTAGCGAGAATTATTAGAGATTTTGGTACAATGTAAGAAATAATTATAATGAAAAGGAAAGCTAAGATATAGAGCAAAAGTTTGTTTAACATAGTAAAAATTCCTCCAACAAATCATACTTATAAGTTGTGTTATAAAACCCTGCCCTTAGCCAGTAGATATAATTTCTTCTTGGTAATTCAATCGATATATTTTTTGTCTTGTTTTCTTTCAAAAAAATCTTATTTTCATAAATTGATGCCCAGCATGTATGAGTTACTTTAATGATACCTTTACAGTTATGTGTTGAAATAAAAGAACAATTGAAAATGCAGTAGTTTTCATTTTGATAAATCTTCGTACACTTTGCTTTCACTTCGAGTTCTGTCGGTTCAAAGTTAAAATAAGGATAGACGAGACTACAAAATATTAGAAAAGGTATAAAAATTAGCAAAAATCTATAGAACCTCATATATTTTGTACCCATTTTCATCACTATAGATTAACTTAAAGTATGTGGTATTGTCAAATTGCTTTGGGTCTAAACCAACCCATTTCTCTCCTATGAAAATATGAGTAATATCGTAAGCTTTAAGTTCATTTATGCAACATGATGCGTTGATACTTATTCTTCTGTACAAATCTACTCTTTTTCTGTATTCTTCTCTGTCATAATCTGCCCAGCAATAGTTGGAGAAGTAAAATATTTTCCTAGAGGTTAAGGGGAAAATTCTTTCACCATAACTTGCTGAAGCTCCGGTGCAACCTGAGCCACCACCATCTATGAGAAAGGTTGCATTTTCAGGAACATTGTTCTTAATCCAATTCATAACTTTGTTAAAATTATGGAAGTTTATGAAAGGAACAAAAATTTCTTGATAATTACTTAAAGCATTTATTAGAAATAAGATTGATGGTGATTGTACAAAGAAAAACAAAGGAATAAAAGCTAGGTTTAAATAGTGATTATCGAACCAGTAGCCTAAAAATATGCAATAAACCAACCATAAAAAGGAAGCTGCCCTAAGCAGGTTTAACTCACCAAATACTAAAACAGAGGCTATAGAAAGAAAAAGGAAAAAATATGTTAAAAAATTTACTTTTTTTCTTAAAATGATTGTGAGAATTGAGAAGAAAAAACCAAGTAATAAAAAAGGAGAAAAAATAGTTCCAACATACGAGACAAAAAAAATTGTTTTAAATCTTTCCCAAGCATTCATTTCAAGTCTCCTTGCAGTAAAGGTTAACAGGTCTACGTAGTTCTCTTTAGATAGTTCACTTGCTCTTTCCACATCGAAGCTAATTCTAAAATATTTTAGAAAAGGAAGTACGAAAGGTAAAGAAATTAATGAGGCAAGTATAAATGAAAGGCAAAACAATTTCCAAAAATTCAAATCTATCCTATCTTCAACAAATTGATACGTGAAGATTGAAAGCAAAGCGATGCAGAGAACCATAAAAAGATACCAATGGAACATAAAAATTCCAAACAAACCCAAGGTCATCAAAAAAAAGTTAGGTTTTTTCTCTAGCAGTTGCCATAATACCACTAAAAAGAAAAAAGAGGCAAAACCATAAGAAAACAGTCCAAAAAAATTGAAAATTAAAACGATATCAAAACCGAGAGAGTAAAAAAAGAAAGAGGCTATAGCTTTACTTTCACTCAGAAATACTCTTGCTATTTTATAAAAAACTAAAGTCCCTAAAAAGGAAAATAGAAAAGAAAAAAAAGTCACAGAGGTTACAGGATCTATCCCTATAAACTCAAAGATAAAAGGTAAAAGAAACACTCCTGGAAAATAAAAAAACCCTCTAGCCAAATCATAGGGTCTTAAGTCTGTTGCAATTTGCTTTTTTAAATACCAAACATGAGAAATTATAGTAAATCTACCTACATCAGCTCCTAAAATGGAGCCCACAGAACCAAATAAGTAAACTCTAAACCCTAAAGAAAGTAAAAGTATAAGAATAAACCAGAACCTATTATTATTAAAATTAATTTCCACTTTCTCCTCCCCTCCTTGCTTATTTTAAAATTTAATAAATGTGCTGTGGTAAATCTCCCCTCTTTTTTATCCTGCTCAAAGTGTTCTGCTTCATGAAAGATTTCGCTTATTGTAGCTAAAAAGGAAATTGGAAAATAAAAGAAATTAAAGGAGTTGAGAGGGAGTAAAAATAGTAATGAGTAACCAAAACCTTTGTAAAAAGCTGAAAATGGATATTTCTTTACAACTTTGTAAAGGACACAAAGAAGCATTATCGAAGTTACGATAAGAATTTGAAAAGAATTAACGTGAACAATACTTAAAAGAATTATTCCGGAGAATGAAAAAAAAGATGAAAAAAGTTTCTTGTCGTCCAAAGAGTGGGCAAATAGCAGTAAGAAGAAGCCTAAGACAAAATAGTAAACAGCGAGAAAATTGAAGAGTTTAACTAAGGTTACTCCCAAAAAAATTAAACCTAATATGTGAAACCATTCTTTAAATTTATGAAATATTACTTGAAGCCAAAGGTTGCGATTTGTATTCACGCTCATAGAGGAGTCCCTACCATGGCTTGAATGGGAAATTTGTTCTCTACTTTTTCAAACCCTTCGTTAGATTCAGAGAAGATAAAATTTCTCATAAGATCCCATTCTACTGGTGTATAAATCGAGCAAAAACATAGCTTAAGAATACTTTTTATTTTTTTCCCAAAGATTCTCCACAAGAAAATGTTTATACCTTCTTTTAGAAAATCAAAAAAAGACAAAGGTTTTAAGTCTCCTCTTTTTAAAGGAATAACGCAATGTTCAATTCCTAGCATGTTTTTGAGTTTAAAAGGTAAAAATCTAAAACTCCAAAGAAGCTTCTTAACCTTAAGAAAGTACTCTGGGTTTACTTTTAATTCTTTAGCTAATATTTTGTACCCATCAGAAATGAAGAAATTTTTGTTTGGGTATTCTGTTAAAAATCTTACTTCTTCAACGAATGTATGTTTATCTGCGTACTCTATTATTTTCTTAATCTGGTCTTCGTTGAATCCTTTTCTTATTACTGGAACTAAAATAGTACTTATTCCTTCTTTCTCTAAGTTTTCTAAAGCTTTTAACTTAAGTTTAAGTAGGTTTTTTCCTCTGAATTCTTTGTAGATTTTGTCATCAAAACCGTCAAAACTTAGGTAAACTCCAACTAAACCAGCTTCCTTAAGCTTTTTTACATAATTTCTATTCGCTAGTTTTATCCCGTTTGTTATGATTAAAACTTTCCTTCCCATTTTAGTTAATAACTTTATTATTTTAGGCAAGTCTTTCCTCACTGTAGGTTCCCCTCCAGTTAAACTTATAAATCTAGACTTGTTCTTTTTTAGAAAGTGTTTTATTTCTTCTATCGTCATATCTTTCATAGAGTGAGCAAAATTCAAGTAGCAAATCTTACATCTTAGGTTGCAACGAGAGGTTATGTATAGAGCTGTAGAAAATTTTCTTTTTCTTATTTCTTCCCAAATTTCTTCTAAATTTTTTCCTTTTACTTTTTCTTTAAACGGAAGAATAAATTCTTTATAAAAGTTAGCATCTCTTTCTATCAAAAGTTTTTCTCCACACTCTTTTTCTAGAAAAACTCTATTGTTTCTTTCCACTATTCTTGCTCTTATAATTTTTAAATTTTTAATACAAACAGCTAGAGTATTATCTAAAATTCTCATAACTTCACCTCCAGAAAAAAGTACATTTTTTGTAATTTTTTCCAAGTGTGAAGAATTTTTGAATTTCATCTATAGGGAATTCTCTACACTCTAAAGGTTTTCTTTTTTGAATAGAACATAAGTTTTTTTTAAAGTGAGGACATTTTAAACCTTTAAACTGGCAGCACAGTCCACAACGAGAACAAAAACCTTTTCGTTTTTTAAGTTTATACTTTACATAATTTTTTCTGTACTTTTTAATAAATCTTGTATAAGAATCTCTTATCAGTTTACCTAGTTTCATTCTGGCAAAAGTAAAAAAGGAGCATTCACCTTCTACATAACTTGTTTTTACATACATACTTCTCCCACCTGCTCCTCCATTCCAGTTACTCCCTCTAAAGGATATGGTCTTATTCTTGCTATAAGTGAATTTTTTTCTAAGTAACTTTCGGTTATTATTTCAGGATAATTTCCCAAGTTAAAAAAACTTATAAGAGAGGGCATAGTTACGTTCAAAGTTAAGTTAGAATAAGCAGAGATAGGGAATTTTATGCACCTTACTTCTTCTGGAAATTTGACTTCAAATTCTATCTTACCGGTAAGAGTGGAAAACTCCCAAATAGAGTTTGGATTTTCTCTCATTTTTTTGTACATTTCTTCCTCTGTAGGATTTCTTTCATAAACATAATATATTAGTTCTCCTTTTAGTTTATCGTTTGCTATCAAAAAAGGAAGCGAAAAAGTGTCAATGCCTGTATCCCTTGTTGTCCTCACGTCTGACTTGAGTTCTTCTTTTACAATTTCAATTCTCTTTTGAGTAAAGTTGTTCGGGCATACTGTTAAGTTTTTTAGCGGAAATGTTGGGTCAAGAATTGAAGAATAATTAATACAAATAAATCTATTGATTATAACACGAAAATTAAGTATTTTTGAAACATTTTCATTCCTATAAATAAGGCTGTCTCTTACTTTTACCGTATTTCCAACAACTTCGATATTTAAAGTCTCGTCTTTTAAATAAACTTCTTTACCTTCGTAATACGCTTTACTTGTTAAATTATTTACCCAATTGGAAAGTTCTAAATCTTTAGAACTTTCCTTCTCATAATGGTAAGTAGTCCATGCTTCTTTAACTTCACCTTCTTTTCCTGTGAAAATTTGAATAAACTTATGACCTTCTGGAAAAATGAGTTTATATTTCTTGTCACCATTTGTTTTGCTTTGAATTAAAAACCCATAATTGTCGGTTTCTTTACACCATTCCAAAGGTAGTTCATGGTCTGTTAATTTTTCAAACTTTAAAGTCCCACCATAATTCCATACCTTAGTAGTAACGTCGTATTCTAAAATCTCTATATTATAAACACCACTGATATTACAAATAACAAACGACCATTCGTATGTCTCTTCCTTTGTAGTTTGTTTTATGTCGAATTCTAGAACACTTTCATTTATCGGTATGATAATAGTGGTTATGTCTGGATTTCCATCTTTATCCAAATCTGTCTCGTTCTGTCTTTGATAGATAAACCATGAATTTTTGTTATAAGTTCCATGTACTTGGGCTTGTGTAGACGAGTTAACTATAGGTTTAAATCCAGAAAAAATTAAGAGAGTTATTAGTAGCGAAAAAAAGAAAATTAACATTTTACGCTCCATCTTTGCCTCCATTTTCATTATTATTTAACTTAATATTCGAATAACTTTAATAGTTTATAAGGTTCTGATTTCTTCAGTATAAATTCGTTGCCATTCTTCTCATACCTTTCCAAAGCTTTTTCTGTAGAAGCATCAAAAGGTTCGAAATTTTTCACTTCTTTGACAGATAACGGTAAAGAGACCAAACCAGTTTTTGAATGAACAGAATAAGGAGCTCTTACCAATCCTAAAGGTTTCATGCTCGCAGGATCAAGTAATATTTTATCCTCTCTTTCTTCTTTTAGTAAAGTTTCAGAGGTTGTTATCCTTGGAATTTCTTTATCAACTTCTCTTTGAATTACTCTAACAAAGTCAGAGAATAAGGTGAAATAGTTTCTTTCCCTTTTAGTTTTTCCTCTTAAGGTTAAAGGTTGATAAAATTCTGGAATTTCAAATTCTTTTATAAGGCTCCAAATTTGAAAGCCTCTTGACCCTGAAAATTTCATGGCTGGGTTTAAGTCCAATTTTTCAAAAATCTTATAGGTTATTTCTGCTACTTCTTTTGTTCTTTCCCAGGAAACTTTTGGTCCTGGGTCGATGTCAACAACAAGCCAGTCAGGCCTGTTGATTCCAATTCTGTGAACGCAAGGAATCACATCTATGTAATGAATGTTGACGAAAAAAAGCAAATCTTTTACAGAATTTAAAACTATTTTTTTACCTCTAAAATCCCTTCTAAAAAATCGCTTCTCAGTAAATAATGCGTAAAATCCCACGTATCTATTCTTACAAAATTCAAAAACAGTATCAGCAACAAAAGGATAGTACTTTTTTGCTTTGTATACAACAACCCAAGGCTCGTTCACTTTTCTTAAATCTTGTTCAACTTCCTTTATTCTTTTTTCAAAAAATTCTTCCCCTTTTTCTGTTACCCCATAAAGTCCTTTTACTTCTTCCAAAAACCCTTCCTTTATTAGATTTTCAAGAATCTTTCTAATTTCCTCATCAGAAAATTTTTTTAAATCACGAGAAACCTTTTCTTTTACGTGATTAAAATCAACTCTTTTTCCTACCCCTTTCATGGAAAACATGAGCAAAAGGTAGTCTTCAGGCTTTAAAGGCATATTTTTAAATTATAGCTAGAATATAAATTTTATTTTG
>JAWBTN010000029.1:0-10637 GCA_039000415.1 Candidatus Aenigmatarchaeota archaeon
CTTACTGAATACCTAGTTTCAATAAGGTAATTTTCAAAAGTTATCCAATTGTTTTTGATAGCTTCAAGATTTTGTACCATGACATTTCCTCCTTTTAGATATATTTATTTTTTCCTTTTAAACTTCTAATCTTTTTTAGGAACATGGAGCAGGGGTTTTGTATAGTTTTTGAGCTGGTTTTATCAGTTGAAAACCAAAGTTCCTTTAGAAACTAGTTTTTTAATCAAAATAAAAAAAAGTGAGGAGGGAGCTATGGGAGCCAAAACAAATAAACAAACAAACACTACAACTTTTACTCAGTAAGAATATAGGTAGAACGAAGATAAAAAACCCCTCGAGTAGAGGGGATGAGATAGACATCAATCCCCCACCCCTCTGCGGTAGAGCCACGCTGACAGGGTGGGGTTTTTATGGGGTTATAAGTCAATTACATAATTGTTTACGTATTCAGGTAAAAGAAGATAAAACAAGTTAGCATAAAAAACATCTTCAACTGATATCTGATGAATCACAATAGGTTCTTGTTTTTGGTCAAATTTATTTTCTTTGTATAAAAGATTAAAGGAACCAAATGGATTGTATTGTAAATGTTTTTGAAGTAAACTGGCTAGATTTAATACGAGTATTACCTTTTTTAATAAATCAACAGCTTCTTCCTCGCTTGTATCATTTTTTAACTCTACCTCTTCAATAAAAAAGAGATAACCCAAAAAATGTGTTTCTTTTTCGATTTTTTTCTTAATATAAGAATAATATGATTCTTTATTTCTAGAAAATTTCACTATATCTTTTAGAAGGAAGATAAAGGCTACTTGTTTTGGGTTTCCTATTTTTTTGCTTGTATCAAAATACAACTTGACGAGTTTTTTGAATTGATCAAAATCGTTTAAATTTAGCTTTTTTAGTTTTGTCTGCAATTTTGTTTCTATCAGTAAGGAGTATTTTTTTGCCGAAATTGTCTCAATCGTTTCTCTATCTAAATCTTTTAATACGGCTTCTTTAAAATCATTGTAAATAGCTAAATTAAGTAAATAATTTGTCATCTCCTTTATGAATAATTTTGATAGTTCTGATAAATTTTTTATATTAAGGACTTCTCTTTTGAACTGAAGAAAGCTTTTTATTAGAGATAACAAGTCAAAGTCTTGAATTTCTAAGAGTTCTTCTTTGATCCTTTCTACGATTTTACTGACGTCTTCTGTTACGCGTTCCTTTTGGATTATTTTGTCAAGAAAGTTAAGGAAAAATGAAAAGGTATGTATACCGAATCTTTCTCTACAATCATCAAAGAATTCTTGAATGAGAGCAAGAGCAGTAACGATGCTTACGTATTCGTTTATAATTTGATCGATTTCTTTAAAAGCCTGAGGGGCTTGAGATATTTCTTTATTTATCTTTTCTCCTAGTTCTTTTAGTCTTTTTCTAAAAGGGCAGAGATTTTCCATGTGAATTGGATTATTAAGTGTGAAAAATATCTTTATTTCATTCCAAGTTTCGTACTCAATATCCCAAAACTGAAAAGAATAAGTTGTTGAAAGATTTTCTTGTAGTGAGGTTTCAGAATATTTTTCAGGGTTAGTAGCTTTTTCTACAAAGTATTTGACTTTTTTTAATTCTTCTTTATTGTGAACTATACCAGAGAAATCTGGCGATTCAATTAGTGAAATTAATATTTTTGCTTTTTCTTTAGCTTCTTCTGCAAGAAAAAATTCAATCTTTTTTATAACTTTTTCGTCGTAGACATAAATAAAGTCTTTATATTTGTCGGTAGTTCTTAATCTTTCTAAAGTAGAGGTATATTTATATGCAAAGCTTCTGACTAATGATTTCATAGATAGCTTTGTAAAGAAAGCTTTTTTAAGTTCTTCATTATCTTTCATAAACAGTAAATAAATAACAGGAAAAGCAAATTGATTAGCAGTTCTAAAGATGTAGTCAAAAACCATCGGTGGAATGTATTTCACTACGTCGTGAGATGACAAGCCTGGCAAGTCTAGTTTAATACTTTTTACTTCGTCTTCAGGAGATGGAGTTAGTATGAATTTTAAAGGTTTGAGAGCTGAAGTGAAACCGTTATTGTTTTTGACGTTGTAGAAGAAAATAAAGCTAATTAGTTTTGCAGTCTCTTTTTCATCAAAAGACCACTGAAAGTTATATTTTTTTAGTATGAAAAGGAAGAGGAGAGTTTTTGCATATATTTCAGGATCTGATAAGTTAGCAAGTTCTCGTGTACTAAGAGGTAAGATCTCTTTTTCTAAAACTTTGCTTTTTAGAGATTTGTATAATAATTCAGCTTCTGGATGACTTAGATTTTCAAAAAGATTAATCACAGGTTTATACTCTTTTGCTTTTATAAATTTAATTGCAAGATCTATGATTTCGGATTGATCTTTTGCTTGGTTCGAATGGCTAATAATTGTCTCTTTTGGTGTATTTCTAAATGTTTCTGTTTTTATTTCTGTTTCTTTTTGGTTTGTGGATTTGGAAACAATCCCAAAACTGAATAAAGGAAGATCTTCTATCCTTCTTTCTTCAACATGTTCTTTGACAAAAATGTTCTTGCCTCTTACCGATTTCATAATTGTTTTTTCCTCCTATTTTGTAAATGTAGGTTCACTTATTTTAGACTAAAACTATAATATGGTTATGGCAAATAAATCAAATAATCTTCTGAGATGTCTGGTAAGATCAAGGAATATAGATTAGAAAAGAGTATTTCGAGAGTTGTTTCGTGTGGTAATTGTATTGCATCTTCTATGTATTTTTCTTCGAATAGAAAGTTTAGAGGTATATTGTAACAAAGGTTATTAAAAATTTCAGATGTATCTTTTAGTATAGAAAAAAGAAGTGTAATCTGCTTAAGCGAATCTAAAAATTTTGTAGTGTCAAGTTGCCTTGAAGGATAAAGCTCGCTGGTAATAAGGACATAGCCTATAGGTAGGGTTTTTTGTTGGAGTATCTTTTTTATGTTTTTAGTAAATAAGTTGTTTTGCTTTAAATAATATATGAGGTCACTTAAAAGCAATACAAAATTGACTAAAAACATTCCTTTCTTCCCTAGGCGAAAGAGTTCTTTAAGAAGCGTTATGGCTTCGGCCTCCCTTGGAGAATTATTTAGAGCTTCAAGTTTTGAACTTATATCATAGGGAATATCTTCATCTACCACCTCCCGCAGGAGACCCCCACTTCTATAAGTGGGGGGAGGAATGCGGTATTGACTTTTTTCTCACGAAGAATATAATATATTCTATGATAGAAAAAGTCAAGCAGATTTTGAGTGTAAAGGTAAAGCTAATTCTTGATGAGGAAGGTAAGAGAGAATTGTTAAGATTATGCAAAGCATACAAGGATGCTATAAATTTTGTTTTTGTTAGTTCTTTTGAGAAAGGAAAGAAAGACTTCAGGACACTGCATAAAACCTATTACAGGATATTGAGGGAAAGATTTTCTTTACCCTCTCAATATGCTGTAAATATATCAAGGAAAACAGCAACTATCTATGCAAGCAAGAATAAATGGGAAAAGCCACCCAAGAGGAAATCTCTCTCGGTAGATTTGACTTTTAATAGAACTTTTTCTATCAAACCAGACAAAAGAGTAGTTTCAATAACAACAATGAATGGTAGGCTAAAAAATATTCCTTATCTTGGATGGGAAAAACATTATGAGTATTTAAAGAAAGGCAGAATTGGAGACCCTGTTTTGGTTTACAACAAGGCAAGTAGGGAGTTTTTCTTGCATATTCCAGTTGAGATAGAGATAGAAAAGCAAACTCCACAAGAGATAGTAGGAGTGGATGTAGGAGAAGTTAACACAGTTGCATTAGTAAGCTCAAGGGGACATAAAGAGATAGTTCCAAGAATAGAGGAATACAAAAGAGTAAAAGAGAAATATCAAAGATTAAGACAAGCTCTCCAATCAAAAGGCACTCGCTCTGCAAAGAGAAAACTTAAAAAGGTAGCAGGGCGAGAGAAACGGTTTGTGGAGAGCTTTATGCATTATGTTTCTAAATATCTTGTTAGCAAGTATCCACAAGCCCTCTTTGTAATGGAAGACCTAACTGGGATAAGAGAGAGGAGAAAAATTAGAAGGAAGAACACAGAGGAGATAAGACAGTCTAATCAGTGGGCTTTCAGAAGTTTTCAGTCAAAGCTCTATTACAAGTCCATTCTCTACAATGGCATCTCTCCTATCTTTGTAGACCCATTTTACACATCTCAGATGTGTCCTATCTGTGGCTATACCTCAAAGAAAAACAGAAAAAACCAGTCAGAATTTGAATGTAAAAACTGTGGATACAAGGAACATGCGGACATAGTAGGTGCTACAAACATAATGGTAAGAGGACTTGTGGAAGTGCAAGAACAGTATCAAAGGCTGTTTGTCAACCAGCCCAATGCTCTCCCTTACGGGATGGAGCAAGCTCCCACTTCTTTAAGTGGGAGTAGTTGACTTTGGAATGCAGTAAGGAATAACTTTGCTTTTTTACTAGCAGAATTTATACATAGGTTTTCAATCTTTTTATGAATATTTTTTTCAAAGACTAAAAGATAGTCTTCGTATTTTTCAATTTCTTTAAGAATTGAGATTAAGGAAGATTCTTTATCGAGAGTTTTTTTTGAGATTTCTTTTGCAGCTATTTTAGCAAATAAGGTCTTTTTGAGGTTAATATTGTCTTTGAAGAAAAGTAAGTAGATAGCTACAAAGGCAAGATCGTATTTTTTTGATATAAGTTGAAAGAATTGACTAGGTAATTTGCTTACAATTTTTTCTGGTAATAAAACTTTAGACTCTAAATCAATGCCTTTCAGATGTTTTCCAGTATTTATGATAAAATATAGAGGTTCAAAAATTGTGTAAAAATTTTTGTCAGGTTCAGCATTGTAGAAAAATATGAAGCTAATTATTTTAGCTGTTTCTTCCTCATTAAAAGGCCAGAGAAAGTTATAACATTTCGTCATGTAAAGAAAAAATAAAATTTTATAATAAACATCTGAATCCTTTTTGCTTAAAAGTTCACGGATGTCTTTTGAGGTTATTTCCTTTCTTATAATTTCTCTTTTAGTATAGGAGTAAAGAGAAGCTACATTATTTTCGTTCAAGAAATCGTTTACTCTGGGACTAGGAAAATTATGATAAGCAAGGTTAAATAATTCTTTCAAGTCTTTTAAGTTATTTTCTTGATTGTCTTCTTGCTTACTATAAGATGTATTTACTTTTTTATTGTAATTTACGTTATCGAATAAATTGTATTGAATTGGCATAACCTTCTCCTTTTTTTTAGATTTTTAATTCTATTAATTTTGGTTAGTAAGTTAATCAAAAATCAAATGTCTTTTTCTGCTACTTTTTTCAATGCTAGGTTAGTATATTTTTTTATTACTTGTCTTAAAGATAACTTATCTTCTTTCTTTTGAGGAGGTATGATTTTTATGAGGTCTTTTAGAGACACATGATCTTCTAACTCGAGCTTTTTTCCTGAATAGAAAAATTTTGTCTTAGAAGGTATAATCTGAAAGGTAGATTTTATGATGTATATTCCTTTTGCCACTGAATAAAGAGAAGAATACCTAAACCTTGGCTCTTTAAAAGACTTTGATTCTCGATCTACCTCATAAGATAACAAGATAAAAACTACTTCCTCTGAGTTGTATATATTACAAGAACCAAGTATATGGCTTTTGTAATATCCTCGTTTTGTATATTCCTTATCATAAGAAGAAGAAATCGCATTTAGTAAAATTGCTTTAGTCTTCCTGTTATACCTTATTTTTATAAGTGGTTCTGTTTTAAAGTCTACATGTGCATCTGATCTAGGTTTAATAGCAATTTTTATATTGTCAACAGATAGAGTTTTTTTTCTACGCTCGATTTCCTTTTCTGGACCACAATTGTACCAAAGATATTTTATAAGAAGTAAAGCATGAGGTTTAAATTTTTCTTTCTCAAAAAAAGTTTTTATCATATGTTTTTTGTGTTCTTTAAAGTCTACGCTTTTTGTTTTTATCATTATTTTCAATTGAATTTCCTTTAGTTTAGCTAAAATATCTGATTTTAGAGGAGTTGGAAAAGAATATAGAATATCATCCAATTGAGTAGAGTTCTTTATAAGTGCAGTTATAATTTTCGCAATATGTTCTCGGTTATGTGTATTATGTCTTTCACTATAAATGATTTTTGCTTCTGAAATAGGTATTATTTTATTCATAAGCATCCCTCCAAGTTTTTTTGGATAGTAGACTTTTTAAGATGATGCAAACTAGGATTGATTTTTGTGATAGACAATTTACTTATCACTAAAAAGGTTAGGAATCTATTGCTTCTGAAAGTAAGAGTAATTTATTTAACAAAAGGGATTAGGAGATGGTTTTCCAAAAAGAAAACCTTGAGCAAAAAAATTCTTTCTGTGTTTATTAGTAGGCAAATCTGTTTCTTTTTCAACGCGTTCGATAACAATGTTGTAGGTCGATTTTTTACTAAGATGCGAAAAAACAAGCGATAAAAATGGAAGAGATGCAATTTCTTTATCTATTTTAATCCATGCGCAATTTTGGCAGTTTAAAAGACGGTCAATATTCGACTGTTTAGAACCAAAGTCGTCTATAGCAAAAGAAATATCTCCTTTTGAAAAGAAAGAAACAAAGTCTTTGAACCTTTCTTCAGACATGGTTTCACAGATTTCAATTACTATTTTGTTTTTTGGATAATTATTCAGACTAAGGATTCTTGCAAGATCTTCTGGAGAAGCCCAGCAAACGTTAACAAAAAGCAAATAATCTCTGTGAAGGTTTAGCTTTTTTGCTTTTGTTATAGCAAGATTAAAAGCTTCTATGTCTAATTTTTCTTTTTCTTCTTGGTTTAAATTGTCAAATATTTCTTTTGGATACATTGTTTTGCCTTCATTGTTAAGCCCCCTAAGTAAAGCTTCAAAACCAATAAACTTATTCGAATCTAAGCTTACAATAGGTTGAAAAAAGACATCAATTTTGAGGTTTTTTATTATATCTTTCAAAGTCATTCTTGAGGCCCTCCGATATAATTCCTAAGCTATTTACATAAGCATTAAGTTTTTTTTTGAAAAAAGACTTCTTTTTTTTGTAAAAACTGCCCTCCCTTTTTTGTCTAAATATATCTATGTAGAAAAATAAAAGTCTTAGACAAAAGGAGAGGGAACAATGTATAAAGATCCAATCCCCAATTTTAACAATATCCCGATCCCAGATAGAATTTTATATTTAGTACGAGAATTAACAAATCATTTTTACGAAGAAATTAGAATACTCGTTTTTAGCAATGATTCTACATTTATTGATTATATCGTACCAGTCATTAATAACAACTTCACCAAAGAAAGCGAAATTTTTAGAGGAATTCTAAAAGAAAGCTCAACTTTAAATATAATTAACACAGAGGTAAAAGAAAAAAATAATACTCTTTTTATCTTTATCATAGATATTGAAGATATAGAATTTTGTCTTGATTTAATTAGAGAAACATTTTGTGGAAATTTTGACAATGTAATATCAATTGCTTTTATTGGAGCTTACAAGAGATTTGAGCAATGGAAGTTATTTGATGTTGGTGTTTCTGAAGTAATTTTAAAACCTTTTTCGATAATTGAGTTCTTAGCAAGGCTTTATAACATTCTTAAAATGTTTTACTACAAGAAGAATGCAGAAAAATTTGCTCTTGAAGATAGTCTAACTGGTTTATATAATAGAAGGTACTTTGATATTGTTCTTGAAGAGGAAGTCCTTAAAGCATATCGGACTAATTCAAGTGTAAGTCTTATATTAATAGATATAGATTCCTTTAAATTATATAATGATAAATTTGGGCATAATATAGGAGATGAAATACTTTCTTTGTTAGGAGCATTTTTAAAAACAAATATTCGTAGAGGCATAGATAGAGCGTTTAGGATAGGAGGAGATGAATTTGCTATTGTTGTGCCAGATAGCTTAGAAGTTGCCGTAAATATAGCTAATAGACTTGCTTCTAGGTGGGAAGAAGTTAATCAAAGAGAAGTTAGCTTGTCTATAGGAATAAGTGAACTAAAGAAAGATTTAGAAATAAAACAGGCTATTCAAGAATTATTTAAGAATGCAGATAAAGCTATGTACGAGTCAAAAAGAGTTAAATCAAGCTACGTTTCTGTTACTACATAGAATTTGTTACGATCAAACGAAGAAGCTTACTATTTTTATAGATAGTAGGTAGAATAATCTAAATATAAGATAGCAAAGGAGGTAAGATGTTTTGGTTGTGCCCCGATAAAGGAAACTTAAAAGAAGACAGCTTCGATTTTTCTTACATAAAAGAAGCCTTGGTTCAGTGTAATCAAAATGTGAAATTTATAAAGTTCATAAACGATGTTTTGACTTCTTACAACATAAAGCAAGTTAAAACAGCATGTGAAGTAGGGGTAGGGGACGTAGAATTTTTAGTAAAAGTATGTAGAGAATATAAACCAAAAAGGTTAATACTGATAGATAAGAGTAAAGAACTTTTAGATTATATCTCACACAGTGTAGAAGGAATGTCTGATATTATTTCCCTTAGGTGTGATTTTTTAGAAAGTTTTGAGGTATCAGAGATACAAGAATTTATAGGTAAGATAGACCTTTTCATATCGACGAATACTTTCCACTGGTTTGGGAGGAAGTGGAATCTTGGTTTAGAGGCTACAAGAAGATTGTTATCTCCTACAGGTTTTGCTTTTATACATCAAGGGCTTAAGTGGACGTATATTACTCTTTACGAACTAGCTCAGGACTTATTTAGTAAGGCGTATGGAAGACGAATTGACTTAGATACCTATTTATATTATCCCTATCCGCAAGAGATAGAAAGTAAGTTTAGGTTTTATGGTTTTTCCATTCTTAGAAAGAAAATTTTTTATGAGATGGATTATCTTGAAGATGAAGAGAAGTTTTTAAGACTGATAAAGTCTTTTTCTGTTGCAGGACTTCTACCTTTTCTTGGGGAGATTCCTGATATTAATGAACGAGAACAGTTTAAATCGACGTTTATAAAAGCAGCAAAAGAGCTAAGACCTCCAGTTTTTTCACATAGAGGCTTTTTCGCTTTAAGAAAAAAAATAGAGAACGATAAAAGAATGTCCTTTTGTATACTAACTCCAAAGAATAATCTAACAGAAAAATTTGCTTGTCCTGAAAGAGAAAAGAAATTGTCTGAATTGAAAGCTTTGCTAGAAGAAGTAGCAGATGAATTCGTTCCAAGCTTATTTTATAGGGATGCTAATTGCATAACCCTTTCTTCAATAAACACTAAAGATCAAAAAACAATAGATAATTATTTTAACAGCATCAAAGATAACTTTGTAATCTTGGCACAATATTATGAAAACACTGCTCTTGAGGATTCTGTTATAGGAGCTCTCTGTTTTACTATTAAAGACAGTCCAATAGCTCCAAATATAGATCTATTTAATGTTGGTGAGAAATATATCTATGTGTCAACTATAGTAGTAAAAAAAGAATATAGAGGACTAGGTATAGCTCAAAAAATGTATAAGTTTTTGTTTGACATTGTGAAAGATAAAAAGATTCTGTTCAATCAAAGGATTAAATACCTTGTTACTAGGACCTGGAGTACAAATGAGGTGTCAAAGAAGCTTCTCTCTTCACTAGGGTTTCAACAAGTTAAAGTTTTGAAGGATGATCGAGGTAAAGGAATAGATACTGAATATTACGTTCTGGACATCTCCAATTTATCTTCCCTTTGAAAAAGATAGATCCTTTCTGCGGACATTCATTCATCCTAAGGGATATTCTTTTATTAGCTAGAGTTTTTTTCTAACCAAAGTTTTGAAGTTCAAACTTGGTTCTAAAAAAATAGAATATGAAATGGATAAATCACAAAGCGATAACCTTTTCTGTAACTTACTACTTATCAGGGAACATATTTTATTCTTTAATTTCAGCTCTTGGAGCTATCTTCCCAGACTGGATTGAAGGTTTCGATTATCTGAATCCTAACTGGAAAAAACGTCATAGAACTTACTCTCATTGGTGGATTTTATACGTGGCTGTATTATTGGCAACAACTTTTATCTTTTTTTCCAAATTTCATATTGACCTTCGTAGTATCAGAGAAATAATAGTTTCAAAAACCGTTCCTTTGGATAATATCGTCTATTTATCATATAGCATCTTTTTCTGGTTTATAATCGGATGTCTTTTCCATATAGTTCAGGATGCTTTTACTGGAAGCATCCCCATTCTTACCCCTGCTAAAAAAGTTAAATGGTTCCGTATTACTAGAACAGGCACAATCTGGGAGTATGCCGTTTCCATTGCGTTAGTAATTTTAATCTTTGTGTTAAAATAAACAAAACGAGGAAGAAAGATTATATATTAAGCATGTTACTGATTTTTAAAAGCATCAAGGATATTGGTTTCAAAAGCTTCCCAAAAACAGATATGCCAAAAGGATCTTTGGCAATTACATAAAGAGCAATTCCAAATATAATAGCTAATATAATTAAAATAAGATCAACTTCATCGTCGTTTTTCTTTCTGAAGTTTTTTGCTGTTAGCTTGCTTTTATTATTTAAACTCTTCATTTTTTCTATCCCCCGTTATTTTGAAAAGTTGATTTTTTAGCTAGTCTTT